>JAKLEE010000310.1 GCA_022703215.1 Spirochaetota bacterium
TCGCGGACGCGCTTACGAAGGGGACCGCGAAATGAAGGCGCTGGTGGTATACGCGTCGCAGACGGGGAACACGAAAAAGGTGGCGGAGGCGATGGCTCGCGCCCTGGGCTGCGAGGCGCGGGCGGTCGGGGAGCTCGACGCGGCGGCGCTCGAGGCGGAGCGGCTCTTCGCCGGCGGGGCGGTCTACGCCACGCACGACCACGGGCTCGACCCGGCGCTCACCGGTTTCATCGCGCGGCTCGATCCGCGGAAGGTCGGCACGGCCTACGCCTTCTCGACAGGCTTCGAGCGTAGCGACGCCTCGGGCCTCGTGGCGCGCGCGCTGGCCGCGCGGGGCGTGGCCGTCGGCCGCGAGCGCTTCGCGTGCAAGGGCCAGCTCTTCAAGTTCTTCATGCGGGGGCATCCGGATCCGCGCGACCTCGAGGCGGCGGCGGCCTTCGCGCTGCGGGCGACGGGGCAAACTTGAGCGGAGCGGCGGAAGCCAGCGGGGGGCGGCCGGACGGCCACCCCCTGATTTTCAGTCGAGGACGACGCGGAACTTGATGAACTCGTAGCCGAAACCGACGGTGCCCGACTCGAGGTCCCAGGATATGGTCAGGGGCAGGATGGACATCGAGAGCTCCGGGATGACGAAGCCGGAATCCAGGAGGCGGAGCCCGACGAGGACGACGCCCGGGAGCAGGGCGCTTTCGCGGAGGTCGACGGCCCACGAGACCGAGATGACGGAATAGTACTCCGCGCCCCAGGTCGGGCTCATCAGCTCCACGCCGGCGACCGCGAGCAGCTCCGCGAAGGGGTCGGGCACGAGCTCGGCCGATACGCGGGCCGCGGCGGTGAAATGCCCGAAGAACCGCAGGGCGAGCTCGCCGTAGGCGTAGTTGCCGCCCGAGATGGAGCCCGCGCGGGAGAAATTCTCGGAGCCCGCGCCGAGGAGCAGGTCGACGGGGCCAAAAGGCTTCGGAGCGGGCGCTGGATCCGACGCCGGGAGCTCCTGGCCCGGCGCGTCGGTGGGCTCGCGGTCCTGGCCTTGCGCGAGCGCGGGAAGGGCAGCGAGGAGCGCCGCGGCGAGGGCGAGCGCCCGGACACGGGAACGCGAAGCGCCGCTCACCGGAGGGGCGCCTTGCGGAGCGCGTTCTCGATGGCCTTGAGGATGGCCTTGGAGCTCGTGGTGGCGCCCGCCACGACCTCGACGTCGAGCGAGTTCTCCGCGATGACCCGCGGGACGAGCGGCAGGGCCCAGGCTTCGCGCGGGGCTTCAGGCCCCGTCGAGTCGAGCACGATGTCGGCGATGCGGCCGCCGGAGAGCGTGACCGTGGCCGTGTAGGAAAGCCCGGAATACGCGTAGGCGCCTGAGTAGACGCCGTCGCGGAGCGCCGTGGGATCGATGGCGAGGTCGATCTCGAGCGCGCGCGTGGCCTCTTGCTCCGCGAGGCCCGCGCAGGACGCGAGCGAAAGGGCGAGCGCCCCCACTGTGATGAAGGCCGCGGACCTCGCGCGGCGCCACGGCGTACGCGGGGCCGCGCCCGCGCCGGTTCCTGACATGTTGGTGCCTCCAAATCCGGCCGGAGCGGCCAGCTCGCGCGGCGCGCCAGCCGGACGCGGGCATTCTAGCGCGAAAACCGCGCCTCGTCAGGGTCGGGCGGGCGGGACGGGGAGACGGAGCGTGGGGACAGAGCTTGGTCCATGGGGACAGAGCCGGTGGCGTGGGGACGGAGCCGGCGAATCGGGGACAGAGCAGGCGCCGCGGGATCGTCATTACACTTGCGCGGAGACCGGAAAGGCATGATTATTGACATATTAACCATGCTTCCGGGAGGCTGACGATGAAGATAGGCGGAAAGCTCTGGGCGGGATTCATATCGATACTCGTCGTGCTGGCCGGAATCGCCCTGTTCGCCGGCTGGTCGATGTCCCACGTGCTCGCGGACTTCACCCTGCTCTACAAGAGCATCCTGCCGGCGATCGACAACCTCGACCAGGCGGACCGCGACTTCCACCAGGCCCTGGTGGCCGAGCGCGACCTCATACTGCTTTCTTTCTCTGATCCGCGCTCGGTGACCCTCGTCGCGGACTGGGAGGAGAACGTGACCCAGGCCAGCGAGCGCCTGGCCGCCTACCACGCGCTCGCCCTGACCGAAGCGGAACGGGAACTGTACGCGGACCATGTCGCTTCGCGCGAGGAGTGGATGACGCTCGGGCGGCGGGTCATCACGCTTCGGAACGCGGGGGACAGCGCCTCGCGGGACGAGGCGGTACGCCTCGCCACCGGCGCCGCGGCGTCCGCCTTCGGGGAGATGAGGGAGTACATCAACCAGCTGCAGGAGCTCGTGAACGCCAACGCCCTCGAAACCGCAGAGGAGGCGGCCGAGGCGGGCCGGACCGCATTCGCCGTGCTTGTGGGTGCCTCGGGCTTGGCCCTGATCGGCGTCGCCCTGCTCTCGGCTCTGCTGACGCGCGCCATAGTCAGGCCGCTCCGGGCGACGGCCGCGCTCGCCGAACGCGTCGCAGACGGCGACCTCGAGGGCTCGCTCGCGAACGAGTTCCTGGGCTCGCGCGACGAGACCGGCGAGCTGGCGCGCTCCATCGTGGCCATGACGGAAAAACTCTCCGAGGTGGTCGGCGACATCCGCAACGCCTCGTCGAACCTGAGCTCCGGCTCGAA
>JAKLEE010000311.1 GCA_022703215.1 Spirochaetota bacterium
ACTCTCCCGCTGAGTTAATCGTCCGGGGACCGCTCTCTGAGGGCGGAGTCTACCGGGACATGCGCGACCTGTCAACGGGGGCCGGAACTGATGGTTTTCCGTTCACAAATCGTCTGATTATTCATACTTTCCGGCGTCCGAGCGGATTCGCGAGTGCCCTAATTCGTTACCCAGTTGTCTTTCTTTCCGCCATGAACGAAACTCGATTCTTGGCACGCATATTGCAAGTATCTAAGAAACCGGAGAAAGGAACGAATGGCTGACATCCAGGCATTGCAGACAGGTCGAAGGGGCGCGGCGCTTCTCGGTCGAGAAATTCGTACCGAACTGGTAAGGAAATCCATCCATTTGGTAATTGGAATAGTACCGACTTTGGCGTCCTGGAACCGAGGGGCGACCCTCGCCCTTCTCGCCGGGGGTATCGCCTTCTACGCGTACTGCGAGCTGCTCCGTCTGGACGGCTACGAGATTCCCTTGATCAGCCGCGTGACCTCGGCGGCGGCCAGAAGGCGGGACGCCGGTCGCTTCGTGCTCGGCCCAGTCACCCTCGGATTCGGCGCCATGCTCTCGCTGCTCTTCTTCCCGGAACCGGCCGCCAGCCTGGCCATCTACGCGCTGGCCTTCGGCGATGGCATTTCCAGCCTGGCCGGCAGGCTCTTCGGATCGATTCGCATACCCTTCACCGGCGGCAAGTCTCTGGAAGGCAGCCTGGCGTGCTTCACGGCGGTGCTGCTGGCCTCGTGGTCCGTAACCCGTCGGCCGCTCATGTCGCTGGCGGTGGCGGCCTTCGCCACCCTGGTGGAGGCGGTGCCGACCAAGGATCTGGACAACCTGCTCCTGCCCGTCGCGGTCGGCGCCTTCGCCCATTTCCTTTTCTAGCGCAAACGGCGCGAAGCGTCCTCCCTCGGAAAATCGACGAGCGAAGCTCGTCGCCGTCAACGGCGCGAAGCGTCCCCCACGGAAAATCGACGAGCGAAGCTCGTCGCCGTCAACGGCGCGAAGCGTCCTCCCACGGAAAATCGACGAGCGAAGCTCGTCGCCGTCAACGGCGCGAAGCGCCGTTGACGCTATTGCCAGAGGTAATGCCGGCGGAGCGGGACGAAGGAAGCCAGAGCGCCGCTCCAGAGGGCGAGCGCTCCGAGCGCGAAAACCACGGGGCCGGAAGCCTCGCGAAGCAGGACCGTCCCCAGAAGCGCGAAGGCGGACCCGGCAGCCGCCGCCAAAAACACCCTGGAGGAACGGTTGCGCGCCGCCAGGAGGAAGTTGAGCACCGCCGCCCCAACCACGACTACCTCGAACAGGGCCGAAAGCGAGGCAAAGCCGCGCGGAGGCATAAGTCCCGCGGCGATGTCTCCGGAATTCACCGGAAGCGCGACCGTCACGCCGAGCGAGGCGAAGGCCATTACCCAGACGACGCTCCAAGGCTTGTCATCGCGGTAGCCGGAAGCGTGGAGGCCTGCCGAGAACACCGCGATCGTCCCGAAAGTCCGCGCGAAAACCACGGACCTTACGAGGAGGTCGCGGGTTTCCATCGTGGCGCCGCCGAGCGTCGCGATCCCGAGCGCGAGCCTGCCCGCCTCGGCGGTCAAGGAGAAATAGAAGAAGCTCAGGAAAAACAGTTCCTGCGACACGTTCGAGCTTGCCCTGAACGCGATGAGGGCCAGGAAGGAAGCGGAGGAGATCGCGGCGAACAGGGCGCTCGCCGCTCCCCAAGCCGCGGTGGCAGGCAGCCCTCCCACCGAGCGGGCGTCGAGTTCCCGGAACCCGTCGAGTCCCAGGTAGATGGCGGATGCGACGCCGCCGGCGAAGACCAAGGTCGAGAGGAAGAAGGAAATCCGATACCAACGGACGCGGCCTGTCGCGGTCATCGCCCCTCCCGCCTGAGCATAGCTCCGTCGAGCCCACGGGACAAGCGGTCGAAGGGTCCGCGATTCCATGCTAAGCCCGGCGACGCGACGAGCCGATACTACATGCAGGAGTTCGCCCGATGAAACGGATCCTCGCGACAATTATCGCAGCAACTCTCGCGGCCGCGCCGATCTTCGCGGGCGACGTGCCCACGCTGGTCAACCTCGGTTTTTCGCCGGACTCGGCGTACTTCCTGTTCGGACAGTACGGATTGGACGCCTCGAGCGGGCTTCCCTACGCCGAGCTCTACCTGGTCGACGCGAAGCGGAACGACTTCGTCAAGGACGGCGTCGCGCGTTTCACGGCCAAGACGCCACTCGAGGCGGGGCAGGATCCGGTCGGCGCCCTCTTCGGGTTGTATCGCGACAGGATAGCCCTCGCAACGAAATACCGGATCGACCACCTGGCGCAGGGGCGCATCCTCTACCTGCTGGTGGACGGCGAGAACCCCGTCGATCCGATTTCCTTCCGCGACTTCGTCACGGGCGACCGCTGGACCGCTATCCTCAGGCCGGTGGTGGTGGAGAAAGGCGACGAGGCCTCGAGCTCCTTCTCGATCGACATACAGCTGAGCACCAAGGCGGGCGTCGAGAAGTCCTTCACCGCCGGGAACCCGACCTTCGTCCGGAAGGGGGTCAGGGGCTACGTCATCCGTCGCATCCTGCTCGCCCCCGATGGCCGCACCCTCGTGTTCATCGTCGAGAAGAAGCTTGCCGCCTCGGGCGGAGACTCGGTCCGCTA
>JAKLEE010000312.1 GCA_022703215.1 Spirochaetota bacterium
GCCGAGCGGTCGTCGGTGAAGCGCTTGGCCTCGAGCGGCGGCTTGACCTTGCGGTCGACCTCCTCCTCCTCGGCCAGGGCGAAGAAATTCTCGGGATCGATGTCGTGGGGAGCGCCGGCCTCGAGGAACTTGCACTTGAACGCGAAGCCGTAGCGGACCGCGATGCGCGAGGCCCGCTTGAGCTCGAAGAGGTCGGCCACCGCGACGGAGATGCCCTTGGCGCCAGCGCGGCCCGTGCGTCCGGCGCGGTGCACGTAGACCTCGTGGTCCTCCGGAACGTCCATGCTGAGGATGAAGTCGATGTCGGCCACATCCAGCCCGCGGGCCCCAAGGTCCGTGGTCAGGAGCCAGCGGATGCGCCCCTCGCGGAAGTCGTCGATGGCCCGGCGGCGCTCGATCTTGTCGCCGGTGGCGCGGAGCTCGGCGAAGGGGAGCCCGAGCTCCTTCAGCCTGCGCGCGATGTTGAAGACGGCCGCGTTCGACGCCGCGAAGACCAGGGCGCGTTCCGGCTTGAGCGCCGCCTCGAAGCGGCGGAGGAAATCGATCTTGCGCCGCGAGGGGCAGTGGAACACCCAGTGCTCGATGCTCTCGCGGAGGGCCTTCGACGGATCGACGGTGATGCGCTCGGGGTCGCGGAACCAGGCGCCGGCCTTCGCGACGATGCGGTCGGCGAGGGTCGCCGACACGAGGATGCGCCGGCAGGCGGGCGGGACGGCGGCGAGTATGGCCTCCGTCGATTCCAGATATTCGTTTGAGAAGAGCCGGTCCGCCTCGTCGAGCACGAGCTCCATGAGCTCGCCCGTCTTGAGCTCGCCGGATTCGACGAGGTCGCGGACGCGGCCGGCGGTGCCGACGACGATGGCCGGGCCCGTGCGGAGCCGCTCGACCTGGCGGAACATCGGCGTCGAGCCGATGGCCAGGACGGACCTGAAGCCGAGGCCGCTGGCCTCGGAAAGCTTCTCGAGCTCGCCCTGCAGCTGCACGGCCAGTTCATGGGTGGGGGCCAGGATCAGCACGCGCGGCGAGGCGTCGACGGCTTCGCCGGGAAGCTCGAGCATGCGCATGAGCGCGGGGATCAGGTAGGCGAAGGTCTTGCCGGTGCCCGTCGGGGCGGTGATGAAGGCGTCGCGGCCGGCCGCGAGGGCGGGCAGCGCGAGGTCTTGTATCTCGGTCGGCTTCTCGAAGCCGAAGGAGACGAGGGCGGTCGCGAATTCTTCGCGGGCGCCGATCGAGCGGAACGAATCCATGCCCTGGATACTCGCACGAACGTGCCGACCCGCTCAAGCGGCGGGACGGCGTAGGGCTCCGGCGGCCGGTTCGTGGCGGCGCGCGAGCCTTCCGGGCCTCAGCCGGCCCGGTCTGCTTCCTGTTCCAAACACCACGCGGGGAGAAGCCCCGCCTCAGTCGTTCGGATTGCTCTCCGCGCGGACCCGGGCGAAGCCGGGCTTCAGCACGTCGAAGATGAGGGCCACCCGTTCGCCGTAAGGCATGAAGGCGCTCTTCATCGCGTTGATGGTCAGCTTCTCGAGGTCGCGGAGCCCGAGGCCGAAATGCTCGACCGCGATGGCCATCTCCTTCGAGAGGCGCGTGTCGCTCATCAGGCGGTTGTCGGTGCAGAGGCAGACCCGGAAATCGTTGCGGTAGAGCAACGAGAAGGGGTGCTCCGCGAAGGACTTCGCCGCGCCGGTCTGTACGTTGGACGAAAGGCAGCACTCGAGCGGGATGCGCCTGTCGCGCACGTAGGCCGCCAGGCTGCCGATCTTGGAAATCTTCTGGCCTTCGAAGGCCATGTCCTCAACGATCCGGGTTCCATGCCCGATCCGGTGGGCGCCGCAGGTCTGGAGCGCCTGCCAGATCGATTCCGGTCCGAAGGCCTCGCCCGCGTGGATGGTGATGTTGAAGTTCTTGTCCCGGATGTACTGGAAAGCCGGCAGGTGCCGCTTCGGCGGATGCCCGTTCTCGTCTCCGGCGATATCGAATCCTACCACGCCCCGGTCCCGGAACGCAACCGCGAGCTCTGCGGTCTCGAGCGAGAGGGCTGGGTCCATGTTGCGCATGGCGCACAGGATGAGCCCGTAGCGCATGCCGGTCGTCCTCGAGCCGGCTTCGAGGCCCTTGAGCGCCGCGTCGACGATGCTTTCGAGGTCGAAGCCGTCGCGGGCCAGCAGGATGGGCGCGAAGCGGAGCTCGGCGTAGGCCACGCCGTCGGCGGCCAGGTCCTCGACGGCCTCGCGCGCGACGCGCTCAACCGCAATCCGGTCCCGCATGACCGCGCAGGCGATCGAAAAGCCCTCGAGATAGAGCGAGAGGCTCTTGCGGTCGGCGCCGCGATGGAGCCAGTCGGCCAGCGCCGAAGGATCGCCCACGGGAAGGGGAAGGGGAAGGCCGAATTCCTTCGACAGCTCGACGATGGTGGAAGGCCTGAGTCCTCCGTCGAGGTGGTCGTGGAGCTCGACCTTGGGGATGCGCTTGATCATGTCCGGGGTGACCATGGCAGGGAGTATATGACGGATGCGATGGGCGCGCCAGTCGAAAGAGCGACGCGGCAGCGGAACGGGGCTCCGGGATCGTCGCCCCGTTGCCCGTCAGCGGCCGGGCGGGTTATATTCCACACTTCATGAACCTCGAAGCATTCAT
>JAKLEE010000313.1 GCA_022703215.1 Spirochaetota bacterium
GATACTCGCCCCGCGCGAGGGCGATTACCTCGTCTCGGCCGAACTGGTCGCCGCGCTGGGCATAGGAGCGGGACTCCTGGCCTTGGATTTCGTCCTCGAGTCCGACCGCCGCGACTTCCTCGACGCGTTCCGCGCGGAAACCGCCCCGGGTTCCCCGGACGGAACGGACGCCCTCGCCGTCCTCCAGGTCGCGGACCGCGCGCTCGGCCGCGGCGATTTCGGCGAGGCGCTCGGACGCTACGAAGCCTTCGTCGAGGCCTTCCCCGACACGCGGCTCTCCATCCAGGCGCGCCTGGAGATAGCCGGCATCCGGTACCTGCTCGGTGACCTCGCTCTCGCCGCGGAGCTCTACCGCGAGCTCACCGACGAGTATCCCTGGCCGGGACTCTACGACCGCGCCGTCAAGGGAAGGTCGGATTGCGCCCTCGCGCTCGGCGACCCGGCCGGGGCCCTGGAACTTCTCGAACTCATGAGTTTTTCCGGCGGCGGGCTCGAGCGGGAGGACATCGAGATCCATCGAGCGTGGCTCGAGGAGCTCTCCGGCTACTTCTGATTCCCCTCGAGGATGCGCAAGATCCGCTCGCGCGCATCCAGGAAGGCGTCGACCACGGCGGGGTCGAAATGCTTGCCCCGTTCCGAGGCGATATGGTCGAATGCCTCGCCGACCGGCCAGGCGGCCTTGTAGGGCCGCTCGGACACGAGGGCATCGAACACGTCGAGCACCGCGAGTATGCGGCCGCTCAGGGGTATCGCCTCGCCGGAAAGCCCGCTCGGGTAGCCCTTGCCGTCCCAGCGCTCGTGGTGCGAGAGCGAGATCTCGGCCGCCTTGACCAGGAAGGGGCTCCGGAACTCCTTGAGGATGGCGTGGCCGATGACGGTGTGCTGCTTCATCCGCTCGAACTCCTCGCCCGTAAGCCGGGCGGGTTTGAGCAGGATGGAGTCGGGCACGCCGATCTTGCCGAGGTCGTGCATGGGGGCGGCGTAGACCAGCACGCGCCGCTCCTCATCGTCCGGGTAGAACCGGGAGCCCACCGCGTCGGCGTAGAGCCCCACGCGGAGGGTGTGGTTCGAGGTCTCCTCGTCGCGGTACTCGGAGACCTTGCCCAGGGCCAGCAGCGCCTCGATGTCGCGCTCCACGATCTCGACGCGCGCCTCGACCTCGCGCGTGGCTATCTCGCCGATGCGGCGATAGGAGCGGTCGATCTCGCGGCAGAGCTCGGCGAAGCGCAGGGTGAGCAGTCCGACCTCATCGCCGCTCTCCGGCTCGACGCCGGCGCTGAAGTCGTTCGTCTCCATGATGGACCCCATGGAAGCGGCGAGCTTCGTGATGGGCCGGGCGATGGAGCGGGAGAGGACCAGCAGCAGCACGAAGGCGACGGCGACCGAAGCCACGAGCGCCGCCACCAGGGCGTCCGAGATCCGCTGCGTTTCGGCGAAGATGGACGAAGCGAGGTCGGAGGCGACGACGTACCAGCCGAAGGGCGCGAAGTAGAAGGCCTGGCCGAAACGCTCCCCGTGTACGCCTTCGAAGCGCACCGCGCCGGTGAGGCCTTCGCGCATGAGCGCCTTCAGGGCTGGCGGCGCTTCCTCCGGCGCAACGCCCTGTCCCGCGTACAGCCGCAGCATTCCGTCCAGGTCGAGCGCGACGAAGGTCTCGGAGTCCTCCCGCAGCAGCGATTCCGCGTGCCGTGCGAAGGAGGAGCGGGCGGCTTCGACGAACTCGGGATCCGAGTCGAAGCCCTGGGCGACCACGAGCCCCCATTGGGCCTCGCCGTACTGCTTCAGGGTCTCGGCCTTGAAAGCCAGGTTGCGCATGGCAAGCCGTATCATGCCGGCCCGCGACAACAGGATGGAACTGACCCCGGCAACGGCGAAGGAGGCGACCAGCACCGGCAGGATGGAGAGCACGAGTTTGAGCCGTATGGTTGTCTTCATCACGCCCCGATCGGTTTTGGCGCGAAAACGCCTTTACTTGCACTATAATCTGGCCGGGAAGCCCCGGCAAGCTCGGGCGCCCAGGATGCATGGAGGCAGGGTGGACAGCGAGGTCAAGGGTTCGTACCGGGCGCTCTCGGATCTCTACGGGCGCGCCGGCAAGCGGGCCGTCCGGGACGGCTTCTGGCGCTCGCTCGACAAGACGCTGGCGGAGGAACTGGCGCTGAACCGGCCCGAGCCGCTCGACCCCTCGACCCTTCCGCGAGGCGGGCTCCGCGCGCCCCTGGCCATGCTCGTCCTTTCGATGGCGGTCGCTGCGGCGGCCTTCACGGTCGCGCTCGGCTGGTATCGCGTGCGCGAAGGCGACCTCTTCCTGCGCGACAGCGACCTGTTCACCACCGAGAGCCTCCTCATCGACGCGCTCCGCGCCCGCGCTGACGTGGAAATAGCGAAGCGCGACCTCATCATCGAGGAGTATCGCCTGCGCGCCGAGGCACGGGCGGCGGCTGCCGCCACGGCGATTATGGAATCGCCCGGGATCGCCGAACGGGATCCGGGCGATCAGGCCGCCCAAGGCCGTTCAGCGGAACCGGAGGGCCCGAACGCGGGTTCGGCCGCCGAGACGACGCTGGAACGGCTACGGACGGAAGCGGAGCTCACGCGGCTGGGAGCCCTGGCGG
>JAKLEE010000314.1 GCA_022703215.1 Spirochaetota bacterium
CACTACCGACGGCCGCGCGGCGCCGCCCGGCTCGACGAGATTCCCGTGGGCGAGATCCACGAAAACCCCACCTGCGGCGACTCGCTCAAGCTCAAGGTCGAGTACGGACCCGACGGCCGGATCGCCCGCGTCCTGCACGAGTCGCACGGCTGCGCCATCAGCGTGGCGAGTGCCAGCATGCTGACCGGCGCTGTGGCGGGACTGGATCCGGCCGAGGCGCTGTCCCTCGCTGGCACTGTCGAGGCGGCATTGCGCGGGGAAGGCGACGATCCGCGCGGCTTTCTCGAGGGGAAGGGCGAGCTCGCCGCGCTCGCAGGCGTAGCCGCCTTCCCCGCGCGCGTGAAATGCGCGAGCCTCGCGTGGCGGGCTCTGGAATCAGCCCTCGCGCCGCGCTCCGGCACGGGCCGCGGCGCCTGAGCGGCGCCACCGCGGCGAACCGCCCCGGAACGGGGCGGCGCCTCACTCGTTCGCTGCTTCGAGCTCGGGCGGATCTTCGAAGGAAGGCGCCGCGGGTACGGGCCGCCCGAACAGGAAGCCCTGGCCATGGTCGGCCCCGTACTCGAGGAGCGCCGCGGCCTGGCCCTCCGTCTCGATTCCCTCCGCGACTATCTTGATCCCGAATTCGTGGGCCAGCGCGATGATGCCCCTCACTATGCCCCGGGCCACCCGCGACTTCGGCATGCCTTCCGGTTTTTCCGGCGCGAGGTCGGCCACGAAGGAGCGGTCGATCTTGATGATGTCGACGGGAAAGCGGTGCAGGTACGAGAGCGACGAGTAGCCCGTCCCGAAATCGTCGAGCATGAAGCGCACGCCGGCCGCGCGCAGGCGGTCGATGCCGGGCCTGGTCGCGTCGCCGCCCGACATCAGCGCGTTCTCGGTGATTTCCAGGAACAGCGAACCCGCGGGAAATCCGGTGCGCTCCAACACCCCGAGCACGGTGTCGGCGAAGCCCGGGTCGGAAAGCTGCACCGCGCTGACGTTGACGGAAAGGTGGCGCGACGACTCGTCCGGATCCTGGTCCCGAAGCGACTGCGCGGCGGTGCAAGCCTCGCGCAGCACGTAGATGCCGAGGGGCTGCGCGAGCCCCGAATTCTCCGAGATGGGAATGAACACGTCCGGCTCCACCACGCCGAGCACGGGGTGCGTCCATCGGGCCAAAGCCTCCCGGCCGACGACGGCGCGCGTCGAAAGATCCACGATCGGCTGGTAGGCTATGCCGATGGTCCGCGATACGATGGCCTCGGAGAGCCCGTCCACCAGCCGCGAACGCTCCTGCACGTGGAGGCGCATCCGTTCCTCGAAAATCGCGTACCGGTTTTTTCCGGTGCCCTTCGCCTCGTACATGGCGATGTCCGCATCGCGCAGCACATCCTCGGGACTCGGGTAGTCCCGCTCGGGGAAGAGGACGCCGACGCTCGCCGAGGGGATTATGGACCGGCCGTCCTTGAAGATCGGCACCGCCAGGTCTTCCGAGACGCGCTCCGCCACCTCGCGCGCCTCGTCGATGGACCGCGCCTCGTCGAGCAGCACCACGAACTCGTCGCCGCCCAGCCGCGCCACGGTATCGACGGTCCGCACGCAGCGCACCAGGCGCGCGGCCACCTCGCGGAGGAAGGCGTCGCCCATGGCGTGGCCGTAGGTGTCGTTCACCCGCTTGAAGTCGTCGAAATCGAGGAAGAGCACCGCGAAACGCGACGACCTGTCGCGCCGCATGCGTTGCACCGCCAGGTCGAGCCTGTTCAGGAGCAGGCTGCGGTTCGGCAAACCGGTCAGCGAATCGTGCAGCGAGTAGAAGAACAGCTGCTTTTCGGTCTGCTTGCGGGTGTGAAGCTCCTCCTTGAGCCGCTCGACGGCCGCCTCGGCCTCCGTGGTACGTATCGCGACGAGCCGTTCCAGGTCTTCGTTGGTTTCGCGCAACGCGGTTTCCGCGTTCGCCCGGCGGGTCTCGTCGTGGAGGATCAGCGCCCAGCCCCGCGGCTTGCCGGAGCGCCTCACCACGGGAACCCACGCGGCTTCCCAGGAGCCGCCGACGAGGACGAGATCGTCGGCGTCGACGCCGACGGGCGGCAAGCCGGCGTGCGGCCCGAGCCTTTTCCGGAGTTCCTCGTAGGACTCGTGGGGAGGGATCTCTCCGAGCACCCGCTCCGCGCTCGCATTCGCATACTCGATGCGTCCGTGCCGGTCCACGATAGCGATGCCGTTCCTCGAGCGGTCAACGAGCGCCCGGCGGGCGGCTTCCACGAAAGGCCTGAGGCGGAAGCGGAACACGGTATAGCCGAGGAAGAAGCCCGACAGGCAGAAGGCCACCGTGGTCGGATCGTGGTCGCCGAAAGGACGCAGCCCGAGGACGTAGCTGGCGTTGGCCGCGATGGGCAAGGCCACCGCCGCGCCCGAGACCGCGAGCACGGCCCTGGCGCGTATGGTCCGCCGCAGCCAGGCCAGCAAGCGATACGTGCCGCTCAGGATCAGGAAGTACGACCACGCGGACCAAGCCCAGAAGACGGGGCCATAGGTCTTCCCGATGGGCGCGATGCCGGCCGGGTCGAGGAGGCGGAAATCCGAACGTACCAGGCCGAGCGCCGGATCGAACCAGACGAGGATCGCG
>JAKLEE010000315.1 GCA_022703215.1 Spirochaetota bacterium
CGGCGGGCAGCCGGGAAGCCCGCGCGCGACGACGAGGGCGGCGCGGGCGGTTCCCGGTTCGAGGGCGGGGTCGACGGAGAGGACGGGGTTCGGACTCATGGAAGGGAAACTAGCACGCCCGGCCCGGGTCACGCCATGCTGACCCGGTTCCGTCCCGCGTTCTTGGAGCGGTAGAGCAGCTCGTCGGAGCGGGCCACGAGCGACTCCATGGTGTCGGTGGAAGCCAGGGTCGCGACGCCGAGGCTCGCCGTGAGGCGCCAGGGCACGCCGCGGAAATCGTGGCCCTCTACCGTGGCGCGGATGCGCTCCGCGACCATGAGGGCGTCGTCGGCGTTCGTGCGCGGCAGCAGGATCAGGAACTCCTCGCCGCCGTAGCGCGCCGCGGTGTCGCTCGTGCGCACGCAGCCCTGGATGATGGTGGCGAATTCGCGGAGCACGGAATCGCCCACCGGGTGCCCGAGCGTGTCGTTCACCTTCTTGAAGTGGTCGATGTCCAGCAGCACGAGGTGCAGCTCGAGTCCGTAGCGCCGGTGGTAGAGCACGATGTTCTGGCCGGCCTCGATGACGTAGAGGCGGTTGTAGAGCTTGGTCAGCGGATCGTGGAAGGAAATGTCGCGGAGCTCCTCGTTGCGCTCCTCGAGCTGGCGGCGGGCCACGAAGCTCTCCTTGCGCCCCTCCTCGAGGTAGGCGGCGATGAACCAGGCGACCACGGCGTAGACCCAGGCGGCTATCGCGGCGTCCACCTGCTCGCGGCCGAAGGCCAGCACCGAGGCGATCGACATGAGCGCCGCGACCACGGAGAGCGATGCCGCGGAAAAGGCGGGTGGCATGCGGAGCAGGGCCGAAGTGGCGATGAGGGCGAGCGCGTAGGCGGTCATGTCCTCGCCGTTCACCATGTCGGCCACCGCGATGCCGGTGCCCCAGTGCAGGACGATGACGATGAACGCGCCGTGGGCGATCGCCTCCTGGCGCGGGGAAGGGACCTTGGTCCGCCTGAGGAACCAGAGCGTGGCGATTCCGGAGAAGGCGGCCATCGAGGCGTGCATGGCCCGGTAGAAGCCGTGCAGGCTGCCGCCGCTCGCGGTCTCGGGGTCGATCAGGTGGAAGGCGAGGTAAAGCGAGGCGACCACCGTCAGCACGATGGCGAAGACGAGCGCCCGCTCGCGGTTGCCGGCGATGCGGTCGTTGAGCGATTCGGCCCGGTACTTCACCGGGATCGGGCGGATCAGGTTCATTCAGGCGGCCCCCGGGTTACTTTTATCGATGGAAGTCCTTCGTTCAAGTATCGGCGCGCGGCGGGGGGCGACTTCAAGGGCTTCGCTATCCGACCCGCCCGTTCCCTTTCCCGTTCCCGCCCTGTCCGTTCGCGCCGCGCCGCGCGCCGCGTCCCGGCCCGACGTCCGCGCCTTTTCCGAGCAGGGCGCCCGCCAGGTCCATGCGACCCGCCTCGCGCAGGGCTTCGAGCACGGTCGCGCGGTTCTCGCTCCGGTCGAACTGGAGCAGGGCGCGCTGCATGGCCCGCTCGCGCTCGCCGCGCGCGACGTGCACCGGCTCCAGGGTCAGCGGATCGAGCCCGGTCCGGTACATGGCCGTGGCGAGCGTGCCCGGCGTCGGGTAGAAATCCTGCACCTGGTCCGGCACGAAGCCGTAGTCCTTGAGCCAGAGCGCCAGCTCGATGGCGTCGTCGAGCGTGGCGCCCGGGTGGCTCGCGATGAAGTAGGGCACCAGGAACTGCCGCTTCCCGAGCGCGTCGTTGGCCTTCCGCCACTCGGCCGCGAAGGCCTCGAAGACGCGGTGCGGGGGCTTTCCCATCAGCGCGAGCACGCGGTCCGACACATGCTCGGGCGCCACCTTGAGCTGCCCCGAGACGTGGTGCTCCGAGAGCTCGCGGAGGACGGTCGGATCGCGGTCGAGCAGGAGCTGGTCGAAGCGTATCCCCGACCTGACGAAAACCTTGCGGACGCCGGGAAGCGCGCGGAGCGCGCGCAGGGTGCCGAGCCACTCGCTGTGGTCGACCTCGAGGGCGGGGCAGGGTTCGGGCGAAAGGCAGCGCCGGTCCGGGCAGGGACCCGAGCGAGCCTGCTTGGCGCACGCGGGGCCGAGGAAGTTGGCGGTGGGGCCGCCCAGGTCGTGCACGATGCCCTTCCAGTCCGGGTCGCCGCGGAAGCGCTCCACCTCCGCCACGATCGACGCGCGCGAGCGCGACGAAGGCACGCGGCCCTGGTGGAAGGCGATGGCGCAGAAGGCGCAGGCGCCGAAGCAGCCGCGCGTCGCGGCCACCGAGTATTTCACCTCGGTCAACGCCGGGACGCCGCCGGCCGCCTCGTAGAGCGGATGCGCGCGCCGCTCGAAGGGCAGGGACCAGACCCGGTCGAGCTCCGCGCGCGGCAGCGGGAACTCCGGCGGCTCCACCACGACGTAGCGGCCCTCGGCTTCCTCGACCAGCGGCTTCGCGTTCCAGGGGTCGGCGGCGCGGTACTGCGCCGCGAAGCTCTCCGCGAAGGCGCGGAGCGAGGCGGGGTCGGCGCCCGAGACCGCCGCGAAGGGCGGCAGGCGCAGGCCGTCCGCGGGCAGCTCCG
>JAKLEE010000316.1 GCA_022703215.1 Spirochaetota bacterium
GACCTCGCCCGCCGCGCCGGCATCGAACTCCCGCCCGGGGCGGAGGCCGGCTTCTGGGTGCCAATCTTCAGCTACGAGCACGAGTACCGCGACATGGCCGCCGACCTCTCGGCCTTCGCCCGCGAGTCGGGCCGCGCCGTCTGCGTTTTGGCCGCGCCCGGCCGGAGCGGCGACTCGGCACGGCGGGCCTTCGGGCTCGGCCCCGAAGGCGTCAACCTGGTTCCCCTGCCCTTCCTGCCCCAGGAAATCTGGGACGAATTCCTCCTCGCCGCCGACTTCCCCATCGTGCGCGGCGAGGACTCCTGGGCCCGCGCCGCCCTCGGCGGCGAACCCTTCCTCTGGCACGCCTACCTCCAGGAGGGCGCCCACCAGCAGGTCAAGGTCCGCGCCTTCCTCGAAGCCCTCGAGCCCTTCGTAGCCGCCACGGCTGCCGGCGCGGCCGCCTTCCCCGCCCTTGAACGCCTCTACCTCGCCTACAACGAACGCTTCGCCGACTCCCCCGAGGCGGGCGGCGCCGAAGGACTCATCCCCGTACTCCGCTCGCTCGACGCCCTCCGGCCCGGCTTCGCCGCCTTCGCCGACAGCCTGGCTTCCCGCGGCGACCTCGCCGCGCACCTGATGACATTCCTGCGCGAAATCGTGTAGAATGGCCGCGCTTCCCCAGGACGCACGGAAATCGCGGCTCGCCGCGCTCTCCTTCAACCCGATAGTACAGGACAGGTACCCGCCATGCTCATGACTTCCGACATCAGGGTCGGCACCGTTTTCAAGGCCGGAAGCGACGTCGTCGTCGTCCAGCGCCTCCTCGGCATCAAGGGCGGCCGCAACGGCCAGGTCAAGAAGATGCGCGTCCAGAACATCCTCACCAAGTCGACGAGCGAGCTCGGGCTCGACATGGGCGAGAAGTTCGAGGACGTCCAGCTCGACTACAAGAAGATGAAGCTCTCGTACATCGACGGCGACAACTACGTCTTCATGGACATGGAGACCTACGACCAGGTCGAGTTCTCCAAGGAAGTGCTCGGCGACAACGCCGGCTACGTCCACCCCGATGACGACTTCGAGGTCGAGGTCGCGTACTACGAGGAGCAGCCGGTGTCCATCACCTGCCCCACCAACGTCGTCCGCACCATCACCTACTGCGAGCCCGGCATCAAGGGCGACACCTCCGGCAAGACCTACAAGCCCGCCACGCTCGACACCGGCCTCGAGGTCTCCGTGCCGCTCTTCTGCGACATCGGCACCAAGATCGTCATCGACACCCGCGACGGCAGCTTCCTCGAGCGCGCGAAGTAAGCGCTCCCCGAACCGTCTCCACGCAAGGCAAGGCCGCGTTCCCCCGGGGGCGCGGCTTTTCTTTGACCTTTGTGCCTTTATGCCTTTGTGTGAGAAACTCCTTTTCCTGAAGCACACGAAGGCACAAAGCCACAGAGGGGAGAGGGATAGGGTTGAAGAGGGAGCGATCTGGGGAACAGGCGCCGGGGCCCTTGCTCGCTTCGCGTCGGCCGGAGGCGGCGTTTCCGCGTTTTCCGCTTGCGGGCGGGGCTGCCTTCGCGGCGACGGCTTTCGCCAGCCCCCACGACAGCGGCCCGCGGCGCCGCCACATGAATTCCTGACTCGCAAACCTGATATAGATACTAATATATTGATACATATTGACATATTCAGCCCGGCGGGGCATCATGGGTTCGTCCGCGTCGCGGACCCGGATGCGCCCCCCTCGCGGCAGCCGGAACGAAACCTTTGGAGACCCCCATGAAGAAGACCGCCCTCATCCTCGCGCTTGTCGCCCTCGTGCTCGCGGGCTGCGCCACCGCTCCCGCCGGTCCCGCCCTCGCCGCGATCCCCGCGCCGGTCGCATCGGCCGCCGCCAAGGATTCGCCCATCACCATGGCCAACCTCGACGCCTTCCTCTACCGCCCGGACGTCCAGGTGGTCGACCTCCGCAACTTCGAGGAGTATTTCAACTCCGGCTACGTCCGCGGCGCCGAGCTCATCCCCTTCTTCCAGTACCTCGAAAACCGCATGGCCACCCGCGGCGCGGTCGACGGCAAGGCCAGCTGGGATGCCTCCCTCGCCACGGTCAACGCCGCCTTCCCCCTCGCCAACTTCTTCGTCCCCGGCAAGACCATCGTGCTCTTCTGCGCCTCCGGCACCCGGGCGGCCTTCGTGAAGACCCTGCTCGAAAAGGCCGGCTACACCGTCTTCAACGCGGGCGGCTTCAAGGAATACACGGGCGCCCACAAGGTGCTCGGCGACGGCGTCTACAAGCTGCCGGCAGGAATGTTCTGATGAAAGGGGCCAAGCTTTTCGCCGGACTCCTCCTGGCCGTCCTGGTGCTGGCTTCCTGCGCCAGCGCGCCCTCCGGCGCTCCCGCCGCGGCCGGCGTGCCCGGCGCCGCGCGCATCCTGCCCGTGACGCACATCGACGGTTTCGGAACGCCGACCGACGAGCTGGCCTGGATAGCCTGGGAGTTCGAGGCGCAGGCCTTCGTGAAGTACCAGGTGGCCTTCACCTCCTGTACCTGCCGCCCGGAGTCGATCAACGAGCGCTCGCTCCTGTACATCGAGGTGG
>JAKLEE010000317.1 GCA_022703215.1 Spirochaetota bacterium
TTCAGCGTGAGGCGGTCGAACATGATGCCGATCTCGGGACCGCCCACGCCCACGTCGCCGGCGGGCACGTCGGTGAGGGGGCCGATGCCGGCGCGATAATACAGAAAGTCCGCGTAGGCCCGGAACACGTTCACCCTCGCGGCGGCGCGCTTGTGTTCGTCCTCGCCGCGGAATGAGGTGTCGCCCAGGATGCCGCCCTTGCCCGCGGCGTAAAAGGGAATGCCGATCCCCATGGTCTTGAAGAGCATGTTGGTGGAAAGCGCCCCCTCGCCCGAAAACGAGACATGCGAGGCATGGGCGCGGATGCCGCCCTTGCCGATACCGTGCCCGGTCATCCTGATAAAAAGAAAGCTCTTTCCCGTAAGGGGCTCGACGAAGTCGTCGAAGTACACGCCGCTGAAGCGGATAAGCTGAACGATCTCCTCGTCGGTAAGGGGCCTGCTCTCGCGGTCCCTCTCGCGCGCGAAGGGCACCGAGGCCGCAGAGAAGATGTCCTTCAGCGTGCACCAGTAGTAGTCGTCCTTCATGTCGGGGGTGGGATTGAGCAGGTAGTTCTTGACCAGGGCGAAGGCCTTGCCGCGGATCTCGGCGCTCGGCTCCGCGAGCAGGGCCACCAGCGGCACCAGGTACTCCTTGCGCCGGTCCTTCTGGAATTCGTCGATGAACGAGAGCTTCAGGTAGTCGTCCATGGAGGCCATGCGGCCGAGCAGGTCGCGCACCTCGAAGGCCGAAATGGGCGCGGGCCGCAGCGGCGAGAGCCGGTTGAAGAGCTCGGACTGCAGAAACGAGGCCAGGCCGTCGGAGAAAAGCCCGGCGGGCAGATGCACGCAGACCGAGGCCCGCTCGGAGCCGTCCACGGAGAGGAAGTCCGCGTATTCGCGGATGAAGCGGAGCCCCTGGCGCTCGAAGACGCGGTGGAGCGTGCCCAGGTGCTCGAGCAGCCTCTCGCGCGACACGCATACGCGCACGCAGCGCTCGGCCGGGGCCGGGGAGTCCTCGAGGGTGATGGCGATCTCCTCCCCCGCGGCCTTCGCCGCGCGAAGCGCCTTCCAGGCGCGAAGCGGACGCACCGCCGCCGAACGTTCGCCCAGGTTGAGCCGTTCCATGACAATGGAGGGAAGGCCCGCGTCCAGGAACATGCCGATCTCTTCCTCGGAAAGGTCCATGCCCAGCGCGACGGACGCGGAGCGCACGGCCTCGCGCGCCCTGGCGGAAGCCTCCTTCTCGGAGGCGCGTTCCCGCGAGTCCAGGAAGTACACCACGCGCGTATCGCACTCGCCTCCCGGTCCCTCGATGCGGTACGCGAAGAGGCGAAGCGACCGGCCCCGGCCGCCGGACAGAAGGTGCGCGATGTCGTCGAGCACCCGCGCCGAGAGCACAACGTCCTCGGAGATGAAAAAGAGGTGCCGCTCGCCGAACGCGCCGCGAACGTCGATGCGCGGCGCTTCGCCGTCGGCGCAGGCGCTTTTCTCCTGGTAGCGGTTGTGCTCGATGATGAAGGCCAGCTCCTCGACCCCCAGGCCGAGCTCGCGGATGTCGTCGGACAGAAAGTGGCTGCCCTGGTCCAGGCGCCGGAGCGCGGTGCCCAGCTCGCGGTCGATGGTGGCGTCGGAGAGCTCCGAGCTTCCCCGGAGCATGTCGTACAGGCGGGCTATATCGTCGGCGGTGAACACCGCGCTCGAAATGCCCCCCGGAGGCGTGTGAGAAGAAGTATGATCGTGATGCATGGCGTTCGTCCCTCCTGTGGTGGGTGTGGCCGCTTTCCGGCCCGAAAACAGGCCGACAGCGCCGTGATCCGTTAACAGAGAACCTGTGGCATTAATAATTACACTCTAATGCAATATAATACCATATAGTGTAATATAGGTATCGAGGTAGAAATTTGTCAATATTATTTTGTAGTATAAGAGGGCGTCCGGAGAGGGAAGGATGAACGCGGAAACGGCCCGGCAGGCCGGGCCGTGGTACACCGCGGTACGCGGCGAAATTATATGGAAGGTTTACGCGTCCCCGAGCGCGCTGAAAGCGGAAAGCGGCCCGACGAGCAGGGCGTTAAGCCCGGCGAACGA
Organism: Spirochaetota bacterium; assembly: GCA_022703215.1. Classification (GTDB taxonomy): domain Bacteria; phylum Spirochaetota; class Spirochaetia; order Treponematales; family UBA12059; genus JAFGNN01. The sequence goes on from JAKLEE010000317.1 coordinate 2,070, forward strand.
GCCCTTGAAGGTCACGAACTGCCAGTAGCTCATGGAATCCACGCCGAGCACGGTCAGCACGAGCACAAGGACCGGCGTGAGGACGATAAGATAGATCACGCCCATCGCGAACGATCTCCACCAGATGCCGGCGGGCAGGTATTTGAGAACGGGATGCGATTTCCTGCGCCACGCGAGCGCGGGGACTTTCTTCTGCCCGATCTTCTGGTACGTCACCCAGGTGATGACCAGGCAGGTGAGATAGGTGAGCAGGAAAATCATGATCATCGAGTCGGCCACGATGCCGGGCCAGCCCCACAGCGTCATGACCGGCAGGGCCACGAAGTATCCGATCGCGAAATTGATGGCGAAATTGATTATGGCGCTTACCACGCCCTGGTCGAACGAAATGTACCGCTTGTGCACGCTCTCCATGGTGAACCTCCGGTTTTGATCGGTGGAGTGTATGCCATGGGGGCGACGAGTCAAAGCATTAAACGCGGGACGGCGAA
>JAKLEE010000318.1 GCA_022703215.1 Spirochaetota bacterium
GTGGTTTCTCCGCCCACGGTCACGGTTCCGCCGTAGGACCACTCGCCCGGCTCGGGCATGGTGGTCGGGATCGGAACGCCCGCGTCGCCGTCCGCGTCGATGAAAACGTAGAAGCCATAGGTGCCCGGCGCGACGCCCGTCACCGTATACCAGGCAGCCCCGCCCGCGAACGCGTCGGACTGGTCAAGGTAGAGGGCGTCGGCTTCCGCTCCCGCACCGTCCGCCACGAGCTTCACATAGGCGAACGCGCCGTCGGCGACGTCGGAATTGCTGATGGTGCCCGACACGGCATGGGTGACCAGGGTCGACCAATCCGCTTCCTCCACATGCTTCGAAGCGTCGGCGGCCAGCGTCACCGTGACATCGGGAGAACCCGAAACATCGTCCCCGCTATCGGGCATCGGATTCCCCGCGTCCGCGTTCTTGTTGCGGTCGATGAACGCGTAGAAGCCGTAGGTACCCGCGGGCACTCCGTCGATCTGGTAGGAAGCCTCGCCTCCCGTGCCGATTAGTACCGTGTCGGAGTACAAAGCCGGCTCGTGGAAGGTCGCGCCGGAGGGCACGAGTTTCACGTAGGCGCTCAGGTCCTCCGTCAAGCCGGCCCTGACCAGGGTCCCGGTGAGCGTGTACACCCCGAACACCGTCCACGACGGGTGGCCCGCGGCGATGTTGTACGTGAGGTCGCCATTCACCGTTACGCTCAAATCGGAAGCGCCGTAGACCCAGTCGCCCGTATCGGGCAGCGGCGCGGGATCGCCCGCCGCGCTTCCGTCCATGTCGACGAAGGCGTAGACGGTATAGGTGCCCGCCTCGACGTCCTGGATCGAGTAGTCCGCCACGTCGGTCACGATGGCGACGGAGGTCGAGAAAAGCGCGGGGGCCGTGTAAGCCGCCCCCTGCGCCACAAGCTTTATGTATGCGGTGCTTCCCGTGCCTTCGGGACGCTCGATCGCTCCCGAGACGGAGAAAAGGGATGCCGGCGGGTCCACGGGACACCCTGCGAGCAAGACGAGCGCCAGTACAGCCGCTCCCGTCGACCACGCGAAGCTGCGGAATTTCATGCGGTCCTCCTTGCCGTAAGGAGTCTAGGCTTTTCCGGCCGCGAGTGCAAAAAACCTCACGCCTGCCGCACGCCAGGAAGCGCCGCCCCCTCAGATCACCGCGCCAGCAGCCAGATGCCGAAGCCGAGCGCCGTCGCCCCGATGACGAGGAACATGACCACCGTGCCCGTCTCGCCGAGGAATTTGCGGAAGAGCTTGATCTTCCCCATTTCCCAGATGGCCGGCGGCTTCTTGAGGGCCGCGAAGACGCAGAAGCCCGCGTACGCGATGAGCACGATGCCGAGCAATGCCATTCCGTTCATGCAAACCTCCTTAAGGTTCGATTCCCTTTCCATCCGCCCCGCGCCCGATCAGCGCCCGATCCGGGTCCTGAGGCGCAGCGGACTATTTCATCCCCCGCCGGATTTTCGGGGCGAGCGCCAGGAAGCCGAGGGCCGTGATGCCGAGTATGATCGCCGCGGACGTCCCCACCTGCGCCCAGCTCGCCTCGCCCAGCAGGATGGACCTCATGGTCCGGTACGACCAGTAGTGCGGCGACCACCAGAGCAGGGCCTGCCATTTCTCCGAAAGGAAGATGGCCCCGAACACCGAGGCGAAGACCGGCAGGAACACCGTCTTCATGCCCGCCACCGCGGCTATCGGATCCGTGGACGCCAGTCCGATGGTGAAGCCGATGAGGACGCTGATGGCTGCCGTGCAGAGCACCGTCACCGCGGCCATGCCGAAATCGATGCCCTCGAAGCCCAGGATCAGGATCACCCCGACCGACGAGACCGCGGGCGCGAGGAAGCCGAGCGCCGCCTTTCCCGCCACGAATTCCGCCCGCCGCATCGGCGAGACGTTCACCGCCGACAGGGTGTTGCTCATCTTCTCCTCCACCATGCCGAGGGCTATCAGCATGCCTCCGAACACGGTCAGGAAGACGAGGAGGAAGTTGCCGCCCTCGAGCTTGAGCGGCGACATTTTCCAGCCGACGTCCTCGACGCCCACGGCGACGGGCGACTCGAAGTCCGCATTGGTCCTGGCGTCCAGGAGGAGCGCCAGTGCCTCGCCGCCGCCGGCTTCGTTGCCCTGCCGCACGATCTCGTGGCCGCCGTCCGCGTTTTCGATCACCCCGAACACGTCGTCGGTTCGGAGCACGCGCGCCTCGAGCGCGGCGCGGTCTTTGGCCGACTCGACGGGAGCGTAGGTCTCCAGCCAGGCGCCGACGCCCCCGCGCTGGTCCTCGAGCACCACGGCCCTGAACAGGGCCGCGCCCACCCCGGGCACGATGAGGCGCAGGGCCAGCGCCAGGATGAAGGGCATGACCAGCACGAAGGCCACCATGAAATCCCGGAGTCCGCTCGTCAGGTCGCGGCGCAGCACCGCGTATATCCGTTTCATCGCTTGGCTCCTAGGCGGTCATGCGGCGCCGGTACTGCCGCTCGGCCAGCAGGAAGAGGACGAGGGCTCCCGCCGAATATCCTCCGACGTTCGCCCAGACCAGGGC
>JAKLEE010000319.1 GCA_022703215.1 Spirochaetota bacterium
CGTCGGACCCGAGGATCTTGTACGGCACCATGGCGCCGGTCAGGACTATGGTCTTGTCGAGCCCGGCCGTTCCGACGAGGCGCGCGGTCTCCACCATCGTGTCCGTGCCGTGAGTCACGACGATGCGTCGTTCCGGGGCCTTCCTGCAGGCTTCGAGCACGCGGAGGCGGCCCTCGTCGCCCATCTGCAGGCTGTCCACCAGCTGGTTTATTTCGAGCTCGAGCGGCACCGTGATGCGGGCCTGCCTGACCAGCTCCGGAAGATGGGTGTCGCGGAAGGTCAGCTCGCCGCGGATCTCGTCGTAGTGCTTGTCGAAGGTGCCGCCGGTGATGATGAGGCGTATCGCGTCGGTTTCCATAGGGTACCTGAGTATGACCCCACCCCGCGATCTTTGGCAAGGCGATGCGCGGTCTGGTGGCCCGGGGCGGATGGGCTGAGGGGCGCCTTATTCTGCGTGTACCCGGGCGATGTCGAGGCGGACCTCGCGTCGGGGCGTGCCTGGGGCGGCCAGGGCGACGAAGGAGACGGATCTGATGAGGCCGGTTTCGAGGGGGCCCGGCTCCACGTCCTCGGCCTCGAAGGCGTCGAAGGGGATGGAGAGCTCGGTCCAGCCCGTTCCCACGGGAAAGGGCGCCGCGTAGCAGGACCAGGGCAGGGCGCAGCGCGGGGTGCGGAGGCGTATGGCGTGGAAGCCGGGCAAGGCGCGCGCCACGACCACCAGCCGCGTGCGGCAACCCGCGTCGAGGCGGCCGCCGGGTTTCCAAGCCCTGAGCTGGACGAAGCCGCCGGCGCGCGAAGGCGCCACGCGGCCCTCGAGCCGCGCGAAGCGGAGGCCGTCCTCCTCGAACACCGCCGAGCTGGCCACGACCGAGCGGCCGCCGAGCGACTCGTCGCCGAAGGCCTCCCAGCGCAGGGACGGTTCGGGGACGAAATCCTCGAAAATTTCGATGCCTTCCACCCTCGCGCGCACGCGAGCCCTCCTTCGGGCGGCGGCCGGGTCCCGTGCTTCGACGGGGCTGCCGGATTCGTCCCGTGTTTAAATTATAGCGAAATACTGCGGGAAGGCGAGGGCGCGGGCCGTTTGGGCGGGGGTGCGGGACATAAAAAAACGGTACGCCTGGACGTCGGTAGCGTACCGTTTTCGGAGCACGGGCTCCGTTCATGAATATCGGCGGTCCCGGACGCGGGCTTTAGCGGGCTTCGCATTTTTCCGCACTGGCGGGGAAGGGCGCCGCAGCCTGGAATTCCGCCCTGGCGGGAAAGGCCGGCGCGGTTCGGTGCCGGTGGAGGCTTCAGCCGCCCGGCGCCGGAGCGGAGCCGGTCCCGAGCAGGGCCAGGTGCCAGGCGGCGCTTTCCGCGATGGAATCGTAAATCCGCGCCGAGCTTTCGAGGCTTTCCTCGAGGTTCGCGGAACGGGAGAGGCCGAGTTCCTCGGGCGTGGGGTAGAGGAAACCGACGAGGTCCTTGGCGCGGCTCGAGAGGAGTGCCCGGTCGGCGCGGTCGAGCTCGCGGAGGGCCCGGTCCGCCGCGCGACCTCCACGAACGGCGCGGAGAGCCTCGCGCGCCGTGGACGCGGCGGCGAGCGAGGAAGCGCGGACCTCGGTGAACAGAGCGAGGAGCTCCGCGAGGGCGCGCTCCACGCCTTGGGGGCCGCCTGGAGGAGGGACGGACCAAGCGGCGGCGATCGACTCAAGGCGCGCGTCCAAGTCGGCGCGCAAGACGGGGCGGTCGAGGAGCTCCCCGGGCGCGGCCAATCCCATGCCGGCGATGGCGAGGCCAGCGCCGGAAAGGCGCGCGGTGGGCGTCTCCGGATGCCGCGCGAGTCGCGACTCGAACCACGCGGCGTAGAGCGCGAGGGCGCGGCTGCTCGTCACCTCCGCGTTCTCCGCCGAGCGGGCGGCGAAGGGCTGTCCCGAGACCGCGGCCTGGAACAGGGCGAGCGCGGCCGGGGCGAGGCGGCGCCCGGCGTTCAGGGCGTTCTGCTCGAAGCGGCTGGCCCGGGCGTGGGTCCGCATGCGCGGAAAGGCGAGATCCAGGCCCGCGAAGTACACCGGCGCGCAGCCGAGGACGCGGGCGAAATCCCAGGCTCCGGTCGCCACCGAGCCCCCGGCGCCGAGCCTTCCCTTCGCGTCCCCGGAACCGTCCTCGAGGAAGCGGCCGAGCGGGTACAGGGACGAGCAGAGCGCGAAGGCGCGGGCCGAAAGGCGGAAGGTCGCCGGGTGGACCGCCGCCTCGGTTACGATGATGGAGGACGAGACACGGGCGCGGTCCAGGTGCCGCGCGTTCCAGTATTGGGGATCGGCCACGACGACGAAGTCGCTTTCGATACCGGCGGCGGCCAGGCTCGGCAGCGCCGTGTCGACCGCTATGACGAGGGCGCGCTCGCGCAGCTCGGGTAGGAGGGGCAGGACCTCGTCGAGCGTCGGGCCGGCCGCCAGGACGAGGGCCGGAAAGCCCGCGAACGCCCCCGCGAGTCCGGCGATGCCGCGCCGTCGCCCCGGTTCGGCCGCATTGCGCGCCAGGTTCCGCACCCAGAGCCGGCCG
>JAKLEE010000032.1 GCA_022703215.1 Spirochaetota bacterium
CGCACGGGCTGCGGCATACCTTCGCCACCCACCTCTACGGCGCGACCAATGACCTGCTCGTGGTGCAGCGGGCCTTGGGGCACCGGGACGTTTCCACCACCCAGATCTACACCCACCTCGTGGACGGCCAGCTCGAGGAAGCCCTTGAGGTCGATGGGACCGTGCATGAAGTACACGTCCTCCATTCCGAGACCGAGCGCCGCGGCCAGCCGGGCGGCCAGGGGATCGGCGTCGCCCGAGACCGAAATCCGCACCGGCCACGAATTCTGCCGGTTGATCAGGATCTCCTCCATGGCCGCCACGAAGTCGTCGTCGCGGCCCTCGTCGACGCCGATGTCGGCGTCGCGCGTCACCTTGAACAGGCTGCGCTCGAGGACCTTCCGGCCGGGGAAGAGCGCGTGCCCGAAAGCCAGCAGCACGTCGTCGAGCAGGGCGATGCGCACGACGTTCCCGGAGGCGGGCACCGGCACGAAGCGGTCGAGGTTCTGGGGCATCTGCACGATGGCGAGCTCTTCCGAGGGCGGAAGGTCCGCGGGATCCCCGTCCGTCCTTTCGGCCGCGCCCGCCTCGGCGCGAAGCAGGAAGGCCGCGTGGATGCGCAGGTTCCCGGTGGAGGGGAAGGGTTCGTGCAGCTTGACCGCGAGGGGCGTGAGCGCGGGCAGCACCGAGTCGGCGAACCAGGACTCGAGATAGCGCAACGCCTCGCCGTCCCAGGAGCCCGGCCGCACGATCTCGAGCCCGCCGGCGGCCAGCTCGGGTAGGATTTCGCGCGAAAGGCAGTCGTACTGCCGGCCGACTATCTCGCGGGCGCGGCGGGAAACCGCCTCGAACTGGGCGGCGGGACTCAAGCCGGACGCGTCAGGCGCCGTTTCCCCCGCCCGGAGCTGGGCCTTGAGCGACGCGACGCGCACCATGAAGAACTCGTCGAAATTCGACGAGACGATGGCCAGGAAGCGGAGCCGGTCGAGGGGCGCGTTGTTCCGGTCCAGGCCCTCCTCGAGCACGCGGGCGTTGAACTCGAGCCACGAGAGCTCGCGGTTGAAAAACCATTCGCTCCTCATGCCAGCACCGCCCGCAGGCCGAACACGTCCTCGAAGAGGTCGCCCTTCTCCTCGAGCGAAAGCCGTTCGAGCCCGAGCTCGAGCGCGCCCTCGGCCCGGATGACGCAGGAATCCTCGCGCAGCTCGACCGACGCGATGCGCACGCGCTGGGTGTGCCCGCGGTCGAGGGCGTCGGCGACGCGGAGCAGGGCGGAGAGCTTGAGCACCGCCATGCGGTCTTCGCGCGAAAGGCCCATGAAGGTGGCGTGCGCGCTCGAAGGTCCCTGCTTGCGGTGGTAGCGCGCGCAGCTCGCCACGATGGCCGCGTCGTCGCGCTGCAGGCCGAAGATCTCGCTGTTCTGGATGATGTATTCCGAGTGCCGGTGGTGGCCGCTCGAACGGATGAAGGAACCCACGTCGTGGAGGATCGCGGCCGCCTCGAGCAGGAGCCGCTCCCGCCCGCCGAGGCCGTGTTCCTCCTTGAGCTCGTCGAAGAGCCGGAGCGCCAGGTCCGCGACGTGCAGCGCGTGCTCCTCGTCGTAGCGGAAGCGGCGGCCGAGGCTCGCGGAGCTCGCGAGCACCTGCCGCCGGATCTCGTCGTCGGAATCCGCCGCGTTCCCGAGCGCCACGCGCACCAGGAGCCCTTCGCGGATCGAGGCGGAGGGCACCACCAGTTCGTCGGCGGCTGTCCGGTCCAGGAAGAGCTTGAGGACGAGCAGGCCGGGACCGATGCCCTCCGCCTCGTCGAAGGGCAGGCGGAAGCGGTTGACGAGCTCCTCCGGGCGGAGCGAGGCCAGCTCCTCGGCGAAGGCCGAGAAGGTGACGCGGTCGATGACGGCGTAGCCCTCCTCCTCCGCGTCGGCGCCCAGGGCGGCCAGGGTCCGCGCGGCGAAGCGGGCGTCGCCTCCGATCGCGACGAAGGTGCGCACCGAATCGAGCGCCATGTCGGCCTCGAGCATGTCGCAGGTGGTGCGCACGTGGTCCTCGAGGAAGCGGCCGAGCCATGCGGCCGAACCGGTCGTGGCCCGCACCTGCTCGTCGACGCGGATGGTGCCGATGCGGATCGAGTGGGCCGCGGCCATCTTGCCGCGGCGGAGCAGCATCAGCTCGGTGGAGCCGCCGCCCACCTCGATGATCAGCGCGTTGGAGCCGCGCGAGCGCACCTTCCACTCGTCGCCGAGGGCCCGCTGCACGGCCAGGTACATGAGGTGGTTCTCCTCGATGTCCTCGACCACCTGGATCGAGAAGCCCGTGCGGAGCGCCACGCGGTCGACGAAGGTCTCGCGGTTCGTGGCCTCGCGGAGCGCGCTCGTCGCGATGACGCGCGCGTCCTCGGGCTTGAGGCCGTAGCCGCCGAGCAGCTCGCGGAAGCCGCGCAGGATGGCGATGGCCTCGACCATCGAGGCGCGGGAGAGCGAGCCTCGCGTGAACACGTCGCGCCCGAGGCGGGCCGGTTTTCCGGCCCGGTCGACGATGCGGAAACCGCCCGCGCCATCCAGCTCCGCCACGAGAAGCCGCAATCCGGTCGAACCTATCTCGACGACCGCCTCGAGCCCCGATGGCGCGAGGCGCCGATCCACGCCGCTCACGAAGTCCCTCCCCCGGGCGGCGTCGCCGTGCTGGCGACGCGCACCGGCCATTACTCTACTACGCGCCCGGCTCTGGTACGAGTCCCCGTGGCCGGGTTATGGTTCCCGCGATGAGCGAATTCCTCCTGAACCTGGTGCTGGCCGCCATCCCCGCCGCGGCCCTGATCGGCTGGGTGCTGCTCCGCGACAAGGCGCGGCCCGAACCGCCGGGCGCCGTGCTGAAGGCCGTGGCCTTCGGCCTGCTCGCCGCGATTCCCGCCATCGTCGTCGAGCCCTTCGTCGACCTGCCCTCGGAATTCTTCCCCCGGCCGCTCGACGCGGCCTGGCGCGCCTTCGCCGTGGCAGCCCTGGTCGAGGAAGGACTCAAGTTCGCGCTGGTCAAGCTCTGGATCTTCCGGTCCAAAAACTTCGACGAGGCCATGGACGGCATCGTCTACACCATGTGCGTCTCGCTCGGGTTCGCCTTCGTCGAGAACGCCCTCTACGGCTACGCGGACCGCTGGATACTGCTTGTCCGGGCCTTCACCGCGGTGCCCATGCACGCCGCCGCCGCGGGGCTGATGGGCTGGCGGCTCGGGCTGGCCCGCGTGGAGCGCGACCGCGATCCCGCCCTGGCTCGCCGCCACGCTTTCGCCGGCCTCGGCCTCGCGGTGCTCGTGCACGGACTCTACGATTTCGCCGTCTTCGCCGGCCCCGCGAGCGCCTGGGCAGCCCCCCTCGTCGTCGTCGCGGCCTGGATGGCGCTCGTCCGCCGCATCCGGCAGGCTATCGACCTCGACCGCGCCCGGGGCGTCACGCCCGGCCCGGGCGGAGACGCCCTGCCGTGAGCGGTCCGGACTACCTCGGTCTTTTCGCGGGGCTCCGCGAGCGCGACTACGCCGCGCGCGGCCTCATGGTCCTCGAGGGGCGCATCCTGCTCGACAAGGCCCTCGACGCCGGACTCGCCGTCGAAGCGGCGCTCTGCGTGCCCGCCGACCTCGAGGCTATCGAGGCGCGCGCAGCCGGCGCCTTCCCCATCCTCACGCTCCCCTCCCCCGAGATTTCGGCGCTGGCCGGTTTCGGCTTCCACCGCGGCGTGCTCGCCGTCGCAAGGCGCCCCGAGCCGCGACGCCTTGAACGCGCGACGGCGCCGCAAGGGCACGCCCTCGTCCTCTGGAACGTCACCGACGCGGAAAACCTCGGCCTGCTCTCGCGAAGCGCCGCCGCCCTCGGCGCCGCGGCCATAGCGCTCGGTCCCGGCTGCGCGGACCCGTTCTCGAGGAAGGCGCTCCGGACCAGCATGGGCAACCTGCTCGCGCGGCCGCTCTTCCGCGTCGAGCTCGACGGGCTCGCCGCGCTGCGCGGTCCCGGCCGGGCTCTCGTCGCCGCGGCCCTCGGGCCCCGCTCCCGCGAGCTCCTCGGTTTCGATGCCGCGGGCCGCGCGCTCGCCCTGGTCCTCGGCAACGAAGGTTACGGCCTCCCGGACGAGGTCGTCGACGCCTGCGACGAAGCCCTCGTCGTTCCCATGGCCTCCGGCGTCGACAGCCTCAACGTCGCCGCCGCCGGCGCCATCATGATGTGGGAGCTGTTCGGGAAGAACCCGGCCTGAGCCCGGCGGCCGCCGCTGGATGGGTCCGGGCGGCGGGAAGGCCGGTTCCGCCCGACGGCTAGCCCTTCCAGTTCTCCAGCATGGCCGCCACGGAGCGGCGCATCTCGTCCATGAACCCGGAGGCGAGCTTGCGCCGGTACATGTGCTGGCCGTAATTCGAACAGCCCTCGAGGTAGCGGAGCCCCTCGTATTCCGGCCGGGCGAAGAGCCGCGCCGCGCCGTCCGCGTCGAGTGTCCGATAGCGGTCGCGATGGACGACCAGGTCCGCGGGCGCCCGCGAGGTGAGGGGCCGCGCCTTCTGCTGGGCGCTCGGCCAGCCGAGGGTCAGCATGGCGATCGGGAAGGCCAGGCGGGGCAGGCCCAGAAGCTCGCGGTGGATTTCCCAGTTTTCCATCACGTCGCCGATGTAGCACGAGCCGAGGCCGACGCTCTCCGCGGCGACCACGCACTGGTGGGCCGCTATCAGCGCGTCGGAACAGGCCAAGAGGAGATCGCCCTCGCGCGGCGCCTTCCTCGCCTCGCCCGAGGCCGCGCACAGTTCGTCGACGCCGGAAAAGCTCATCCAGTCCTCGAGCCGCTGCGCGTCAGCCAGGAAGACCAGCACCCACGGCGCGCGCGCGATGAAAGCCTGGTGGTCGCAGGTTTCCGACAGGCGCCGCTTCAGGGCCGGATCCTCGATCTCGAGTATCGTGTACAGTTGCAGATTCCCCGCGGTCGGTGCGCGCAGCGTCGCCGCGAGCACCGCCTCGCGCGTCTCCGGCCCGACCGGCCTGTCCTCGTAAGCCCGCACCGATTTACGCGCCGCAAGCAGCGCCAGGGTCGGATTCCCGATCTGGTCCATGGTTCCTCCGCTGTCCGGTTTCAGGTCCGCTTGATGAAGGTTCCCTCGTCGAGTTCCGCGAAGGCCAGTTCGAGCTCTTCGCGCGTGTTCATCACGATGGGGCCTCCCCAGGCTATCGGTTCGCGGAGCGGGGGGCCGGAGAAGAAGGCGCAGCGGACGCCGTCAGGCCCGGGCGCCGCGAGCCGCACGGCATCGCCCTCGCCGAAGAGCAAGGCGCGCCGGCTCTCGAACGGCTCGCCCCCGTCGACCGACACCCGTCCTTCCATCAGATAGGCGAAGCAGGTATCGCCCGGCCGCACCGGGATCTCGAGCGACGCACCCGGCTCGAGGGATAGGTCGAGCATGGTCGCATCGACGTAGTCGCCGCGCATGGCGCCCGCCGTGCCGCGGAACTCGCCGCCGACCACGCGGACCGACCATCCTTCCCCGCGCAACTCCGGAATGCGGTCCGCGACGAGGTCGTGGTAGGCGGGGCTCTTCATCTTGTCCGCCGCGGGCATGTTGAGCCAGAGCTGGAGGCCGAGCATGCGCGGCGCCGCCTTCGGCATTTCCTGGTGGATGATGCCCGAACCCGCGGTCATCCACTGGCAGCCGCCATCCACGATGACGCCCTTGTTGCCGAGGCTGTCCCCGTGCTCGATGAGACCGGAAGCAAGGAAGGTCACCGTCTCGATGCCCCGGTGCGGATGCCAGGGAAAGCCTTTCTCGTAATCGGCGGGGTCGCCCGAGTCGAACGCGTCGAGCATGAGGAAGGGATCGAAATCCTCCACGTCGCGCGCGCCGATAACACGGACGAGCCGCACGCCCGCCCCGTCCACCGCCGGCCGACCCGTCACCACCTTGCGCACATCGCGGTACTTCATGCCGCGAGTATAGCCCCCCGCCCCCGCACGCGCCATCGCCTCGGTTTCCATCGTACCGGGAGAGTCCAAATAATAACCGGCGAAGGGCGTCATCGAGGCCGTCCAGGGCGGGGCCTGACGCGCGAGAACTCACCCCACGCGCTGGCGCTTGGGGGCGCGTTCTCGCGCGTCACCCGCCGCCCCGATCGCCCCCGCGAGGCTCTCTGGCTGGTTTTCCCAACCACGCCGGCCTGAACGGTACCGGCGGTGGACGCAACATGCTCCCGCCCAAAATCGTTCGCGCGGTCAAACCCGGCTGCCCCGACTCGACATGCTTGGACGACCCAAGCGAAGCCACCGCCCGGATGGTCCGTCACGATCGAAGTGGGGGGAGCCGGCGTGATAGCGCAAACCCGGCGAAGCGCCGCTCGGAGCGATGCAGGACGGCGGGTGACGCGCGATAACGCGCCCCCGAACGATAGTGAGTGGGGTGAGTTATCGCGCGTCAGGCCCCGCCCTGAAATGCCCAGATAACGCCCTACGCCGGCTTTCCCCTATCCCTCCAGCGCGTCCGCCTCTTCGCTCGTCGCGGCCCACTCCGATTCCAGGGCCGCGGCTTCCCGCTCGAGCTCCGCGATGGCGTCCGACAGCTTCTTCGCCTTGGCGCCGTCGGAGTAGTTCTCGCTCAGGCCCATGGCGTGCTCGGCGGCGGACTTCTGCGCGGCAAGGGCATCGAGCCGCGCCAGGATTTCCTCCTCGCGGCGGCGGAGCCTGCGGAGCCGGGCCTTGCGCTCCTTGTCCTCCTCCCAGGAACGGGACGCGACGGGCTCCTCATCCCGGGCGGGCGCGCCTATCCGGGCGGCCGCGGAAGCGTCCGCGTCGAGCGAGGCCTTCTTCCCCAGGAAATAGCCGTAATCGCCGGGGTAGAAGCGCGGCGTCGAGCCGCAACTGAGCTCGAGCACGCGGTCCGCGAGTCCTTCGATGAAGAACTTGTCGTGGCTGACGAAGAGCACGGTGCCCTCGAAACGCCGGAGCGCGTCGAGCAGGACGTCCTTGGAGTCGAGGTCGAGGTGGTTCGTGGGCTCGTCGAGCACCAGGAGGTTGGCGGGGCGGAGCAGCATCTTGAGGAGAGCGAGCCGCGCCCGCTCGCCGCCTGAGAGGATGCGGACGCTCTTGTGGACGTCGTCGCCGCGGAAGAGGAAGGCGCCGAGCAGGTTTCTCAGCTTCGGAAGCAGCTCGGTGGGGCAGACGGTCTCCGCTTCCTGCTCGACGCTCAGATCTCCCGCGAGCCGGTCGGCCACGTCCTGCGCGAAATAGCCGACGACGACGCCGGAGCCCAGCCTGAGGGTTCCCGAGTAATCCACGTCCTCGCCCGCGATCAGGCGCATCAGGGTGGACTTGCCCGCGCCGTTCGGCCCGACAAAGGCCACCTTCCAACCTGAGTCGACCTGGAACGAGAGGTCGCGGACGACGTTCTTCTCGCCGTAACCCTTGTCGAGCCCCTCGGTCGAAAGCGCGATCCGCCCGCATTTCGGCGGCGCGGGGAAGCTGAAGTGGATCTTCTTCATGCCCTCGGGAATCTCGATCGGAACGATCTTCTCGAGCTGCTTCATGCGGCTCTGCACGAGGGCGGCCTTCGACTCGTTGTAGCGGAAGCGGCGGATGAACTCCTCGAGCTTCGCGATCTCCTCCTGCTGCCGCTCCCACGAGGCGAAGAGGGTCTCGAGCTCGCGCGCGCGGACCTTCTCGTAATTGGTGTAGTCGCCCTTGTAGAGCGAAAGGCGGCCGTTCCAGAGCTCGTGGACCTCGCGCACCGTGGCGTCGAGGAAGGAGCGGTCGTGGCTCACCACCAGGAAGCCGCCCTTGAACGCGCGCAGGTAGTCCTCGAGCCAGTCGCGCGACTCGAGGTCGAGGTAGTTCGTGGGCTCGTCGAGCAGCATGATGTCGGGGTTCTCGAGGATGACGCGGGCCAGGGCGACGCGCATGCGCCAGCCGCCGGAGAATTCCGCGAGCGGACGGTCCAGCTCCGCCTCCGCGAAACCCAGTCCGGTCAGCACCTCGCGGATGCGGTCCGAGCGGCGCCAATAGCCGGAATCCTCGACGGTCTCGTGGATGGCATGGTGCTCCTCCACGAGCTGCGCGAGCTTCGGGTCGGCAGGGTCGGCGGCCTCGAGGCGATGCCCGAGCTCCTCGTAGCGATCGAGCAGTTCCTCGATCTCGCGGTATGCGGTCTCGGCCTCCTCGCGCACGGTGCCGTCGCGGAAGGCTGCCTCCGACTGCGCGAGGTACGAGACGCGGGTGCCCTTCTGCACCGCCCGCTCGCCGGAATCGGGCGGCAACAGTCCCGCCACGATCTTCATGAGCGTCGACTTGCCGGCCCCGTTCGGACCGGCAAGCGCGGCCTTCGAACCAGAGGCGAGATTGAGCGAGACGTTTTTCAGGATGTCGCGGGCGCCGAAGGCCAGCGACACCTCCGAGAACTGGACGAACGCCATGGCGACCCTAGGGCAGACTGCGCTCGAAGCGGTACGGCGCTCCGGGATCGGCCACGAGAAGGGCGCCGTCGAGCGCATCCGCGCCGATAGCCGCGAACTCCATCAAGCCCTGGCCGCTCCGGTAGGCGAGCGGGACCGCGGTGCCGTCCGGGAAGCGGAGGGTCAGCCCCCCTTCCCAGCCGCCGGGCAGCGCCGGATCGACGAAAATGTCGAGCTCCGCGGTGCCCGAGTCGCCCGCGTACTCATCTATCCAGTCGCCAACGACGCGCTCGTAGGCGCCCCAGGTGAATCGGCCGCCGGGCTGCAGGGTCAGCACTCCCGCAAGTTCGTTGGAGAAGCGGACGCCTCCGGAGATGAAGGAATTCCAGGCCAGCACGCGCCGGCCTTCCTCGGCCCGGACGAGGGCGAGCACGTCGCCATCGAAGTCGATGAAAGCTTCCTCCGTCTTCCCGCCGTCGTCCGCGACGGACACGAAGATCTTCCGGTCGCCTTCGAAACGGACCCGCAGCGGCGTCCCCTCGAAGGTGACCTCGTTGGCGCCCGTCGAGAGCCCGGTATAGATGGCGGAGTACGAACGCGCCGGGGTTTCCAGGCGCGCGCGGGAGGCGGCGGGATCGACGAAGAAGCCGTAGCGCGGCTGGAAGCGCGCGAGGTCGACGCGTCCCCCGTCGACCATTTCCTGGAAATAGGCCGGGCGCCAGGTCGCGGAGAACAGCCTCGCGACCTTCTTCTCGTCGATGGCCGTCGAACCCGAGGCGACGCCCGGCCGCTCCTCGACTTTCTCGTCGAAGACGCGGAGCTGGTTCGAGAAGACGTAGCCCCTCGTGCCGTCGGCCGCCAGGGCCAGCCACCAGTCGCCTTCGAGCTCCCGGCCGCCGGTCATCACCGGCTCGCCGTCGGCGACCTGGAGCAGCTTGACCACCTCGCCGAGCTGGAGCCGGTAGACCTGGGTGGCGCTGGCCCGGTTGTGGGGTTCCTTGCGGATCAGGAGGCCGTCGCGAAGGCAGACCGCGTAGAGGCTCGCGTTCTCCGCGAACGCCGCCGCCGCCTTCTGGGCATCCTTCCGGCTGTCGTGGATCTCGACTTTCCAGAATGGAGCCTCGGCCTTTTCCTTGGTGCCGGGTACGCCGATGACGTACAGCTTCTGGATGTTGGACCGGATGTACACGGGTACCACGGAGCCCGAGGGGACCGAAGGCTCGTCCACGGACCAGAGCACGAGGCCCCAGCCGTGGAGCCGCGAGCAGGCGGAGGTCGAGAGGGCGACGAGGATGGCGAGCGCCGCGAGCGCCGTCCCTGGAACCCTCGCGCGGGCGCGGGGCGCGGTCGTACGTGAAGGCTGGTGCATGATTGTCACCATCCTACACGGTTTGCGCCCCTCTCGGCAACGTCCCGGAAGGCGCCTGCGGCCCGGACCGGCCTTCGCGCCGTGTTGCGCTCGCGCTTCCCGCTCAATAGTATGGAGGCAAGCGGGAGCCCGGCCCCAAAGGCCTCCGCGACCATGACGTGAAACGGAGTCCCCATGAATACCGCAGCCCTCGACAAGGTCGCCTCGAGCGTACGCCTCCTGGCCATGGACGCCATCCAGGCCGCCAATTCCGGCCACCCCGGCATGCCGCTCGGCTGCGCCGAGCTCGGCGCCCTGCTCTACGGCGAGCTCCTGCGCCACGACCCGGCGGATCCCGCCTGGCTCGACCGCGACCGTTTCGTCCTCTCCGCGGGCCACGGCTCGACCTTCCTCTACTCCCTGCTGCACCTGTCCGGCTATCCGCTCGCCCTCGACGACCTGAAGCGGTTCCGTCAGGTCGGCTCGCCCTGCGCGGGCCACCCCGAGTACGGCATGATCCCCGGCATCGAGACCACCACCGGTCCGCTCGGACAGGGCCTCGCGACCGCGGTCGGCATGGCGATCGCCGAATCCATGCTGGCCGCCCGCTTCAACACCCCGTCCCGGAAGATTTTCGACCACATGACCTACGTCATAGCGGGCGACGGCTGCCTGATGGAGGGCGTCAGCGCCGAGGCCTCGAGCCTCGCCGGCCACCTCGGGCTGGGCAAGCTCGTCGTCTTCTGGGATTCCAATTCCATCTCGATCGACGGCTCGACCGACCTGACCTTCACCGAGGACGTCCGCGCCCGCTACGCGGCCTACGGCTGGCGCGTGGCAACGGGCTCCATGTACGACTACGAGGGCATCGCCCGGATGGTCGCCGAGGCGAAAGCCGCGGGGGACAGGCCTACCCTCATCGCCCTCGAGTCCGTCATCGGCAAGGGCGCTCCGACCATGGCCGGCTCGCACAAGGTCCACGGCTCGCCTCTCGGCGACGAGGAAATCGCGAAGGCGAAGACCGCCATGGGCGTCGACCCCGCGCTCAAGTTCCACGTCTTCCCCGAGGCGCGGACCTATTTCACCGGACGCGCCAAGGCCTTCTCGGCTGCCCGCGCCGCCTGGATGACGGAGTTCGATGCCTGGCGAAAGGAGAACCCGGCCCTCGCCGCCGAGCTCGACGCCTACATGGCGGGCAAGCCCGTTGCGCCGTTCGCCGCTCCCGCCTTCGGCCCCGCCGACAAGGTCGCCACGCGTAACGCCTCCGGCAAGGCGCTCGCCGCGGTCGCGGCGTCCCGCCCCAATCTGGTCGGCGGTTCGGCCGACCTGACCGGACCCAACGTCACCCAGATTCCGGGCGGCGTCTACTCGCGCGCCAACCGGGCCGGGCGCATGATCCACTACGGGGTGCGCGAGCACGCCATGGCCGCGATCTCGAACGGCATCTCCCTGCACGGCGGCCTCAGGGCCTTCTGCGCCACCTTCCTCGTCTTCTCCGATTACCTCAAACCCGCCCTCCGGCTTTCGGCGCTCATGAGGCAGCCGGTGACCTACGTGCTCACGCACGACTCGATCTACATCGGCGAGGACGGTCCGACCCACCAGCCGATCGAGCACCTGGCCGCCCTGCGCGCCGTTCCGAACGTGCGCGTGCTCCGACCCGCGGACGCCGAGGAGACCGCGCTGGCCTGGGAGCTGGCCATGGAGCGCGAGGACGGACCGACCGTCCTCGCGCTGAGCCGCCAGAACCTGGGCGTGCTGTCGAAGGCCGATCCGGACTGGCGGAACACGGCCCGCTGCGGCGCCTACGTGGTCCGCGCGACCGAAGGCGAACCGGACCTCGTGGTCGTGGCCTCGGGCTCGGAGGTCGCTCTGGCGCTCGCCGCGGCGGAAAAGATCGCGGGCAAGAAGGTGCGCGTGGTCTCCATGCTCTCGCGCGAGCTCTTCCTCGCGCAGCCCGAGCCGGTTCGCGAGCTCATAGTTCCGAGCGGAGCGCGCGTGGTGACGGTCGAGGCCGGCGCCTCCCAGGGCTGGGAACGCATCGCCTCGAGCGGCGCCGACATCTTCGCCATCGACCGTTTCGGCGAATCCGGCCCCGGCGACGAGGTCGCGCGCCACCTCGGCTTCACCGTCGACGCCCTCGCCGCCCTGCTCTCCCGCTGAGCCCGGGCCTGGCCTTCGAACGGCCCGGACCTCCGCTCCGACAAACGGCCCGATGATAAAAAAGCCCTTCCCGCTCGGGAAGGGCTTTTTCATCCGGCGCCGTCGAGACGCCGCTACGCGCGGTCCGGGATCACCACCAACCGAAGGCGGTGCCGACGCGGGTCAGGTACCACACGAAAATGACGGAGACGATGACCGAGTACGCGTTGAACCAGACCGCCAGGGCTTCGCCGTTGCGGTGGGAGTTGTAGCCGAAGAAGAATCCCATGCCTATGCAGACAAGGAAGCCGATCAGCGCGTAGATGCCGTAGGCGGTGTTTTCGCCCGCGAGAGCGTCGAGGCTGAAGATGAAGGTGAAAGCGAAAAGCACGACGAAAATAAAGAAGATCAACAGGCCGTTCTTGGTTTCCATCCGACGTCTCCTTGATTATCCGGATCCGGGCCGATCGGGAGGAGTATAAGACGTTTCCGGAGGGTTGTCCATCGAGCCCCGGAAAAACGCGCGGAGGCGTCGGCGCCGCCCGGGCGGCAACCCGGGCGATGGACGCGCCTCCTAGAAGGCCGCTCCGACGTCGGCCCCGAGCCTCACCAGGCGCGGCATGGCCGCTTCCTTCCTGCCGCGCTCGATGAGGGCGCCGGCCGCGAGCCCCGCGGCCAGGCCGCCGAGGCCGAGCAATGCGTGGACGCCCTCTCCCGATCCGGGCAGGAAATTCGCCCCGGCCGCGTACGCCAACGCGAAAAGCGCCAGGGGCAGGCCGAGCATGGTCAGCGCCCCGCGCGCCTGGTTCGCCGCGCTGACCTCGACCCCTACGGATTCGCCAGGCGAAGGTGCCAATCCGTTCCTGTCCAACGCGCTCACCACGGTGCCGGCGGCGCCGCAGCTGCCGTTCGCCGCGCACGAAGCGCACCCCGCCTGCTGCTCGATCCTGACCTGCACCACGCGTCCGTCCACCTTGACGACCGTACCCCGCTCAATCACGCAGAACCTCCGCACAGGGCAGGCGCAGGGTCTCGATGGAGCGCGCCCGCCCGGAATCCTCGATTTCCACGACGCAGCCCTGAAGCTCGAGGCTTCCGTCCGCGTCCTTGGCCCAATTCGGCACGCCGGTCAGGTACTCGGCCACGCGCATCGCCGGATCGAGGCCGCCCACCGAATCCCGGCTGCCGGTCCGCCCGGCGTCGCTCACGAAGGCCGTGCCCGCGGCGCTGACGAGGGCGTCGGCGGTCTGGACGCGCCCGTGCGATCCGATCAGGGCGGCGGCCCTGCCGTCGACGTGGGCGAGCAGGGTCCGCTTCTCGGCGGTGGTCGACGCGTGGAAGTCCACGAACACGAGCGGTCTCGCCGGCGCAGCCTCCGCGCGCATGCGCTCGAGGACCGCGTCGAAGGCGCGCAAGGGATTCTCGAGGTGGGTCCGGGAAAAGCCGGCCTGGCCCTGGAGGACCATGACGCCGAGCAGGACCGGCCCGACGCGCACGAGGCGCCAGCCCTTGCCGGGAGCCTCTCCCTCGGGATAGTTGGCCGGCCTGAGCAGCCAGGGCGAGGTCGGGAAGAGCTCGACTATGTCCTTCTTGATGAAAGCGCCGTCGCCCGTCGTGACCGTGCCCGCGCCGAGCTTGCGCAGGTATCCGGCGTGCTGCTTGCCGAGACCGGAACCGCCCGTGGCGCCGTCGCCGCATACGACGACGTGGTCGACGCGCCGCTCGGCGACCAGCGCCGGCAGGAGCTTCCTGAGAGTGAAGACGCCAGCCTTGCCGACCAGCTCGGCCACGTAGAGAATCCTTGTCGCCACGGTCAGAAAATACCCCGGAGCGGGAGCCGGGGGCAAGCGGTTCCCGAAGCCGGAGCGTCGGTACCCGCCCCGCCGCGGGTCTCCGCCGCCTGCTCACTGGGCGTCGTAGCGCTCTACCTCGTCATGGACGTACTCGAGGGAAATGCCGACCTCGCGGAACATCGCCTCGCTCTCGGCCGCGTCGTGGTAGCGACGCTCGCAGACCACCCTCACGATGCCGCAGTTGATGATCATCATGGCGCAGGAGCGGCACGGAGTCATTCGGCAATAGAGCGTGGCGCCCTCGATCGGCGTGCCGCGCCGGGCCGCCTGGCAGATCGCGTTCTGCTCGGCGTGGACCGTGCGCACGCAGTGCGTCGAGGTCGTGCCGTCCTCGTTGACCAGGCGCTTCAGCTTGTGCCCGGCCTCGTCGCAGTGCGGCAGCCCGGCCGGCGCGCCCACGTAGCCCGTGGCCAGCACCTGGTGGTCGCGCGCTATGACGCAACCCGATCGGCCGCGGTCGCAGGTGGCCCGCTTCGCGATGGCGTTCGCCACCTCCATGAAATACTCGTCCCAGGATGGCCGCCTGTACGCTTCGCCGGACCCGCCCATGCAGTCTCCCTCCCGAGCTCCGTCCCTCTTCCGGGACCCGATCCCGGGAACACACTATTGGCCAGGACCCGCGGGGGGTCAAGGCTCGGACGCTTCGCGACTCGCTTGCCCCGTCGGCGCCCCTGCGCTACGATGCGCCATCACCCTGGTTCCGGAGGAATCATGCCCCTGCTTCGCACCGCGCGCCGCGCAGGCGTCGCCCTCTTCCTGCCCTTCCTGCTCGTCCTGTCGCTCGCCGCCTGCGGCGCGCAATCGCTCGACCTGGCCGACGGACTCTACGCGCGCATCGGTACGGCCAAGGGCGACATCGTCCTCCGCCTGGAAGCGGCCAAGGCGCCGCTCGCCGTGGCCAATTTCGTCGGCCTGGCCGAGGGCACCCTCGACGCGTCGAAGGGCAAGCGCTTCTATGACGGCCTCACCTTCCACCGCGTCATCGCGGACTTCATGATCCAGGGCGGCGATCCCCGGGGCGACGGTTCGGGCGATCCCGGCTACTCCTTCCCCGACGAGTTCGACCCGTCCCTGCGCCATGACGGCCCGGGCGTCCTGTCCATGGCCAATTCCGGCCCCTCCACGAACGGCTCGCAATTCTTCATCACCCACGTGGCGACCCCCTGGCTCGACGACGCCCACACGGTCTTCGGTCGCGTCGTCTCGGGCCAGGAAGTGGTCGACGCCATCGCGCAGGGCGACCGCATGGACAAGGTCGAGATCCTCCGGGTCGGCGCGGAGTTCAAGGGATACAAAGTCGACCAGAAGCTCTGGGACGAGCTCGCGGCCACGGCGGCCATGGCCGCCAACGAGCGCGCGAAGCTGGCCCGCGAAACCATGGTCGCCGGCTTCCGGACCAAGATGCCCGGACTGGCGGAAGGCCCGCGCGGGCTCCTGTACAAGATCCTCAAGGAAGGGTCGGGAAAGCCGCCGCTGCGCGGCTCGCTCGTCAAGGTGGACTACAAGGGCATGCTGGCGGACGGCCGCGTGTTCGACATGTCGAGCGCCCACGGAGGCCCCTTCGAGTTCGAGGCAGGCTTCGGCTACGTGATCCCCGGCATGGACCTTGCCGTGCTGGAGATGAAGCTCGGCGAAACCCGCTGGGTGGCCATCCCGCCGGAGCTGGCCTACGGCGCGCAGGGCGCGGGAGGGGTGATTCCCCCGAATGCCTGGATCGTCTTCGAGCTGACGCTGGTCGCCTTCGAGTAAGGGCCGCCCGAGGCCGGCGGCCGGCCGGCAATGACAAAGGCGGCGAAGGATGATGATCCCTCGCCGCCCCGCTCAACCCGCCCGGGTTCCTTAGGTCGCCCGCCCTCAACCTTCCTGCTTGGGCGCTTCCTCGTCCTTGAGGGTCCAGCGTCCGTCCACGTGCTGGAAGCGGGAAGACTCGACCGTGAGGCTGCGCCCGTCCTCGCCATGGAGGCGGATGCGGCCGGCGGGCACGTTGATCTCCACGACGCGGAACAGGGTTCCGTCGTAGGTGAAGCGGGCGCCCTCGGAGGGAATGCGCCGGCGCTCCTCGCGGTAAAAGCCGTACTCGTAGGCCAGGCAGCAAAGCAGCCGGCCGCAGGGCCCGGATATCTTCATCGAGTTCAGCGAGAGGTTCTGGTCCTTCGCCATCTTGATGCTGACCGGGTTGAGCTTGTCGCTGACGCCGTGGCAGCAGAGCGCGCGGCCGCAGACGCCGCAACCGCCGGTCACGCGGGCCTCGTCGCGAACGCCGATCTGCCGGAGCTCGATCCGCGTCCGGAAGACGCCGACCAGGTCCTTCACGAGCTCGCGGAAATCGACGCGCGACTCCGCGGCGAAGAAGAAGAGGATCTTCGGCTCGTCGAGGACGTAATGGGCGGATACCAGCTTCATCGCCAGGCGATGCGATTCGATCTTCTTGCGGCAGACCTCGAAGGCGTGCTCCTCCTTCGGCCGGTTCTGTTCGCGCCGCTCGAGGTCGGCGCTCCCCGCGAGGCGGTCGATCTTGACGATGTCGTCAGGAGCCAGCCAGCCGGGGTTGCGCACGATGCCGAGCACCTTGCAGATGTCCTTGCCGTAGCGGGTCTGCAGCACCACGAGGGCGCCCGGCTCCAGCGGCTCCGTTTCCTCGCGCCAGGCGTAGAACGTCTCGCGGGCATGCTCGAGCTGGACGCGATACAGCGGTTCGGGCAGGCTCTTGCCGGAGCGGTCCTTGGGAGCGCGGCCTTCGTCCTCCCGCTCCTCGTGGGCCGTCCCGGCGTGCTCGTCCTCCAAATGCCTGAGCTCGTCCTCGGACTGCTCGTGTTCGTAATCGGGCATCGCGTGTCTCCTAGCTTAAAAGGTCGACGAGCAGACCTGCGATCTCGTCGACCTTGCGCAGTATTTCCAGCTTTTCGCGCTGTCCCGCCATGATGTCCGCCGCGAGGCGCTCGAGCCTCGCGTCGATGACCGACAGCGCCGTGTACTTCTTCCGTTTCAGGATGTTGCCGCCGCTCGTCCGCTCCTCGACGGCGTAGACCTTGTCGACCACGTGCCTGACGAAGGCCCGGACCGCGCTCTTGTAGGAAACGATGGCGTCGGCGCTCGGATTCCTCGAAAGCGCGTCGCCGAGCCGGTGCACCTCGTCGAGCAGCACTTCGACGGCCTGGCTCGATTCGGGCGTTCCGGCGGCGGCGGCGCTTCCGGCGGCCCCCGCTTCGACCTCGTCCTCCGACCCTGGAACCTCGCCCGCCTTGCCGAGCAGGGCGCGGAAGGAGAGCCGCTCCTTGGCTCCCTTGCGTTCGCCTCGGGAACTCTTGCCCGACAGGGAGGGCACGAGCCCCGCGAGTATGTTGTCCGGAAGCCCTACTTTTTCCATGAGCGGTTTTCCCCGCCACCCGGGCCGGACTCCGGCACCCGGGTGCCGTGCGCCTTCACGAACGCGAGGAGCGCTTCCTCCACGCCCTTGCCGGGCCCAGAGGCCCGGATGTCGCCATGGACGACGGCCCCATCGGCGGCGTCGAAAACCGGAGCGAAGACGTTGCCGACGACCACGGCGCCTTCCAGCAGCACCGCGCGGTCGAGGACGACGACGTCCCCCTTGACGAGGCCGCCGATGATGACGGACCTGGCCTGGATGTCGGCGCCGACCCGACCCTTTCCGCCCACCACAACTTTGCCGCTCGCGCGAACCGCTCCCGAAACATCCCCGTCGATGCGGAGCATCCCGGAAACGACAAGGTCGCCGGTTACCGAGGACCCGGCGCCGACGAGGGTATTGACGATCACGTCGCGGGAATCGGCCATGAGGGAATGGTACCGGAGCGGGCGCCGCGCGTCAACGCGCGGCGCTGCGGAGGTGCAGGAAGCGGAGCGGATCGATGGTTTCGGTGCCGAGGTGGACTTCGTAGTGGAGGTGCGGACCGGTGGAAATGCCCGTGTTGCCGATGCGACCGATGGGCTGACCCTGGCGGACCACCTGGCCTTTCGTCACGAGCGCCACCTGCATGTGGGCGTAGCGCGTGAAGAAGCCGTGCTTGTGCATGATGATGAC
>JAKLEE010000320.1 GCA_022703215.1 Spirochaetota bacterium
CTGGCAGCTTTCGCGCGTGTACTCGGTGGCGCGGCGCGGCGAGGAAGCCCTCCGCTACGGCCTGCTCTCGCTGGAGGCCGCGCGGCGCGGCGCCCTCGAGCCCTTCTACTCGGCCTACGCCCGCGAAGCCCTGGCGCGCGCCGCCGCCCTGCTCGGCCGGCGCGCCGAGGCGGCGTCCTTCCTCGAGGAGGCCCGCGAGGACGCCGCGCGCGTCATGGACGCGGAGAGCCGGAAAGCCCTCGAGTCCGACCTTTCCGGCATCGCGCTTTAGGGCGCCATCCGCCGGGAGCGGTCCGGGCGCCTGCGCTCGATCTCCCGGCGGCGCGCCGGACGCCGACGCGTCCTGCCGGCCGCTAGAAGGCGAAGCCCTCGACGGGAGCTTCCGCGCCGCCGTCCGGCGCGTCCTTCCGGGGCGGCTCGGCAGTCTCGTGGACGGCGAGCCCGGCGACCGTCATGGCCTTGCGCGGCGTCGCGGGACAGACGGTCTCGCAGGCGCCGCAGCCGATGCAGGTCGGGGCGTGCAGCACGGGCACGGGCAGGGGACGCCCCGGCACGGCCTCGATGCGGACGGCGCCGCTCGGGCAGTGTTCGGCGCAGGCCCCGCAGCGCGTTCCCTTGGCCACCACGATGCAGTCGGCGAGGACCAGGCTCGACTTGCCGATGGCGGTCCGTTTTTTCGCTTCCGGCGCGAGGGGAAGCAGGGCTCCCGAGGGACAGACCCCGGCGCACGCGACGCACTCGTACTGGCAGAAGGCGCGGCCGTAGTCGAGGTAGGGAACCAGGGGCCGGGCGAGACCGAAGGCCATGCCGGAATGCCTGAGCACCTGCGAGGGGCACGCGCGCACGCAGGTTCCGCAGGCGGTGCAGAGTCCGGCGTAGCGTTCGACCGAAGCGGCGCCCGGCGGCGCGGCGAGGAGCCGCCCCGAGGCTCCCCGGGGATCCTTCCGGACCAGGGGCAGGGCGGAGGCGCCCGCGGCCGCGGGCAAGGCCAGGGCCAGGGCGGCTCCCGCCGCGACGGCGCCGGCGTCGGCGATGAAGCGCCGCCGCGAAAGGTCGGGGGCGCCTGCCCCCTTCGCGGGGGCGGGGCCGTAGGAAAGCGCGCCCGTCGGACAGACGGCCAGGCAGTCGAGGCACTGCACGCAGCGGCTCGCGTCGAGACCGGAGGCGTCGACGCAGCGCGCGCGGCAGACCCGCTCGCAGGCGCCGCACGCGACGCAGGCGGCCGGGTCGAAGCGCACCCGGAGCGCGGCGATTCGGTTGATGGCGCCGAGCGCGGCGCCGACCGGGCAGAGCTCGCCGCAGAACCAGCGGCTCCGGAAGGAGCCTGCCGCGAGTATGGCCGCGAAGGGCAGGGCCGCGAGGGCGAAGGCGAGCGGTTCCCAGCGCAGGGTGACGACGGGAATGCGGAGCCCGAGCGCTTCGAGGCCGTTCAGGGCGAGACCGGCGAGGTCGCCCGCGGTGCGGGAAAAGCCCCGCGCGAAGATCGAGTACGGTTCGAGCAGAGTCGCCGGGGCGGAAAGGCCCGCGGCGAGGCCGCCGAGGACGAGCGCCGCGAGGAGGAGCCTGGCGGCGCCGAAGGCGCGGCCCTTGCGGCGGCCCGGGCCGCGCCGGGCCGAGCGGCCTGCCGTGGCGGCGCGGGCGGCGGCGTCCTGGCAGGTGCCGAGCGGGCAGAGCAGCGAGCAGTGGAAGCGGCCGA
Source organism: Spirochaetota bacterium (assembly GCA_022703215.1). GTDB lineage: Bacteria > Spirochaetota > Spirochaetia > Treponematales > UBA12059 > JAFGNN01. The sequence goes on from JAKLEE010000320.1 coordinate 1,697, forward strand.
GGACGAGCGCGCCCGCCAGGGCCGCGAGCGCGGCGAGCGCCGAAGCGAGGGCGGCCGCGCGCGGCGCCGCCGCGAGCAGGGCCCGCTCCAGCGCGTGGAAGGGCTGCGTTCCGGCGAGGAAGCCGGCGAGCGGAACCAGGCCGGGCGCCTCGCTCGCAGGCAGGGCCAGCGCCAGGCAGAAGGCGGCGAGCCAAAGCCCGGCGAGCAGGCCCCGCGCGCGGGACAGCGCGCGGGACAGCGCTCGGAAGCTCCGTCTTCCCTTCACAGCTCGATCCTCCGGATGGCGAGCTTCTCGAGGTCCTCGCGGCCGAGGCCGGCGCGCGCTGCCAGGCCTATGTATTCGAAGGCGGCGGGGCCGGGCCCGAAGGTCTTCGCCGCGGCGGCGTCGAGGGCCACGATGTCGGTGGAGAGCACGAGGAGCCGCTGGTCCGAATAGCGGCTCGAGGCGTTCCCCCGCGGACCGCCGGAGAGCATCACCTTGCCCGCGTCGAGGATGTTGAGGTCGGGCGGCCTGAGCCGCGCGGCTTCCGCTATGCAGGCGTCGAGCCCTCGGGAATGGAAGGCGCCCCGGTCCCAGACCATGCCCATGAGGTTCTTCATGGCGGCCGTCATGCCCGCGCCGCCGTGGCTCTTGAGCACCGGCACGTTGATGAGGCAGTCGGCCTCCAGCGCCAGCTCGTGGACCTTGGCGCGGCCGATGGTCCGCGCCCCCGGCACCTCGACCGCCTGGTAGTAGGACTCGGCGTGGCCCGGCGCCATTTCCGCGCCGGCCGCCTTCGCCGCCGCCTCGATGCCGGAGTTCGCGTAGCAGGCGCGCCAGGCGTCGCAGGTGTGGTCGAACACC
>JAKLEE010000321.1 GCA_022703215.1 Spirochaetota bacterium
TGTCTAGCAGGTCGGCCTGGCTCGTCACGGTGAAGTTCTCCTCGTAGGCCATCTTCTCGATGAGGGCCTTCTCGGCGGCCTCCTTGAGGCGCTGGAGGGCCATGCGGTCCTGGCCGAGGTCGATGCCCGAGTCCTTCTTGAACTCGTCGATGAGCCACTGCATGATGCGGCGGTCGAAGTCGTCGCCGCCCAAATGCGTGTCGCCGTTGGTCGACTTGACCTCGAAGACGCCCTCGTCGAGCTCGAGGATGGAGATGTCGAAGGTGCCGCCGCCCAGGTCGTAGACGGCGATGATCTTGTCCTTCTTCTGGTCCTTGTTGTAGCCGTAGGCGAGCGCGGCCGCGGTCGGCTCGTTGATGATGCGCTTGACCTCGAGGCCGGCGATCTTGCCGGCGTCCTTGGTGGCCTGGCGCTGCGCGTCGTTGAAGTAGGCGGGGACGGTGATGACGGCCTCGGAGACCGTCTCGCCGAGGTAGTCCTCGGCGGTCTTCCTCATCTTCTGGAGGATGAAGGCGCTGACTTCCTGCGGGCTGTAGTGCTTGCCCGAGATGTCGACGCGGACGTCGTTGCCGCTTTCGACGATGTGGTAGGGCACCAGCTTGGTCTCGTTGCCGACCTCGCCGAAGCGACGGCCCATGAAGCGCTTGATCGAGTAGACCGTGTTCTCGGGGTTCGTGATCATCTGGTTCTTCGCCGGCTGGCCGACGATGCGCTCGCCCTTGGCCGTGAAGCCTACGATCGAGGGCGTGGTGCGCTGGCCCTCGGAGTTGGCGATGACGAGGGGCTCGCCGCCCTCCATGACAGAAACGCACGAGTTGGTGGTCCCGAGGTCGATGCCGATTATCCTGCCCATTCCGTTCTCCTTGCTATGGAACGCGACCGCGGTCGCGCGTGGTGTCTTTACCGCTCTCCGCCGGAGGCTTTTCCGTCCGGGTCGCCGGCGGGGGCGCCCGGGCTGCCGGGCATGGCCACCTTGACCTTGGCGCAACGCACCACGCGGTCGTGCAGGCGGTAGCCGGCGAGGAATTCCTCCGCGACCGTCGGCTCCTCGAAGTCGCCGGGCTCGGAGGCGATCGCCTCATGGAGGTTCGGGTCGAAGACCTGGCCGGCGGAGTCGAAGCGCTTGAGGCCGTACTTGCCCTCGAGAAGGCCGATCAGGCGCGTGTGGATCATGCGGACGCCGTCGTGAAGGGCCGCGTAGTCGTGCCCGTGGGCGTCGGCGCTGGCCGCCGCCCGGTCGAAGTCGTCGATGACGCCGATCAGGTCCACTATGAGGCTGGAATTCGCGAACTGGACGGCGTCGTCCTTCTCGCGGAACATGCGCTTGCGGAAGTTTTCGTAGTCGGCGAGCTTCCTGAGGTACTGGTCCTTGAGCGAGGAAAGCTCCTCCTGCAAGGCCGCGTTGGCGCCTTCAAGCTCCTTGATCCGGGCTTCGAGGGCCGGCGCGTCGGCCGCGGCCGGGGATCGCTCCTCCCGTTCCTTCTCCGACGGCGCGTCCGCGTCGCCGCGGGCCTGCTGATGTTTCGACATTGGCACACCTTGTCCGCGTAATTGATGGATTGGGGATAAAGTAACGACGCGGCGCGATCAGGGTCAAGCGGAAGGCGCGATCGGCGCGATCGGCGCGACAGGCCCGATGGAAGGCCCGCTCTGCTTGACAAGGCCCCGGCGGGCGCTACCATTTAAACGGTACCGCCTGATACGCACCGCATCCGAAAGGAGTATCCGTGCAGCTCCAGAAGCCGGTCCTCGCGCAGGAACAACGCCAGAAGCTCAGTCCCCAGATGATACAGAGCATCCGGCTCATGGCCCTGCCCGTCGCCGAACTCAAGGAGCAGATCGTCGCCGAGGTGGAGGCCAACCCCGCCCTCGAGGTGGTGGAGGACCGCTCGGAGGTCTCCCTGGAGAGCTTTCCCGAGGAGCGCGAGACGGAAGCGGCCGAACAGATGTTCGACACGGCCTCCGATCCGGGCTTCGCGGGCTCCTCGCGCCGCGACGACGACGCCAAGCGCATGTTCATGGAAGGCTCCATCGCCGAAGCGGAGTCGCTGCAGGACCACCTGCTCTGGCAGCTCAGGCTGCAGCCCATCTCCGGCAAGGCCCGCGAGATCGGCGAGGCCCTGATCCGCAACCTGGACGACGAGGGCTTCAACCGCACCGACCCGTACAGCCTGGTCTCCGAGCTCTTCGCCCGGGAGGACGCCCCCAGGCTGGCGGAGGATACCAAGGCCGTGATCGGCGTCATCCGCTCGCTCGAACCCGTCGGCTGCTGCACCGCCGACTACCGGGAATCGCTGCTGGCCCAGGCCGAGCTCGACCCCGACGCTCCCGAGTCGGTGCTGGCCGTGCTCCGCGACCATGTCGAGCTGCTCGAGAAGGGCAAGCACGAGGAGGTGCGCAAGCGGCTCAAGCTCGACGAGGACGGCCTCGCGGAGCTCCTGGCCTACGTGAAACGGCTCAATCCCTTCCCCGGCCGTCTCTTCTCCAAGTCCGAGCCGCGCTTCGTCATTCCCGACCTGCTCGTGAAGCTCAAGGAC
>JAKLEE010000322.1 GCA_022703215.1 Spirochaetota bacterium
AAGCAGGCCTTCGCGGATCCGGGCAGCTTCCTCGAGCGCGGCCAGGGCGCGTCGATTGCTTTCGGTTTCGTCCTTGATCCGAGCCACGAAGTCGGCGACGATGCGCGAGATCGCGACCACGATGACGCCGAGTATTACCCACGCGACCATGACGTAGGGCAGCGCTTCGAGAAGGACCCGGGACCCGCTTCCGGCGAGATAGGCCGCGGTCGCCAAGCCGATGGAGCCGAAGGCCAGGGCCGCCTGGAGGGGGCCACCGACCGCGCCGAGCATCAGGCCGAGGATGGCGCCCGCGGCGCCGTTCGTCAGGAGGTAAGACGAGAGCGAGAGCGGATCGGATAAGGCGATGAGGGGTTCGAGGTTGACGTCGAGGATGGCCGCCCATACGAAGGGCACGATGCCCGCGCGGAAGTTCCCCGAGCGGATCCGGAAGAAGCCGTGCCAGGCTGCCGCGAGGAGTATCGCCAAGGGAATGAAATCCCAGCCGAGCGTGAGGTTGGCGAGGTCGGCGACTGCGATGAGCGTCGTCGCGACGGCCACGGTGCCGAGTACGAGCATCATGGCCTTGCGGAAGGTTTCGCGGCCGCGTTCGTCGAGGGCGTCGAGGGTGCTGCGGAGCGCCGGCGGCCTCTTCCGCTTTTCCTTGCCCATGGAGCGTCTCCCGCGCGCCTGAGGCGGCGCGCCACATTTTCCATGATGAATCTATGTCCTCAGTATACCCCATTATCTCCGCGGATGGAGGCGCCGGCCGAAAAAAGCTTCGCTGCCAACGGACAGCCCAAACCACGGTCCGCGAGCGGGCTCGACAGCGCGCGGTCCGGGCGGCATCATGGGGACATGGGGAATTTCGCCTGCCGCGAAGGATGCGGCGCGTGCTGCATCGCGCCTTCCATCAATTCTCCGCTGCCGGGCCGGAAGGACGGCAAGCCGGCCGGCGAGGTCTGCCCCTGGCTGGACGCGACGATGCGCTGCGGGCTCTGGGGTCGTCCCGGACGGCCCGCCTTCTGTTCGAGCCTCGCGCCGGATCCGGAGATGTGCGGCTCCGCCCGCGAGGAAGCGCTCGCGCGGCTCGCCGAGCTCGAGCGGCTTACCGACCCGCGGCGCTAAGGAACGGCGGCGCTAAGGACCGGCGGCGCTAAGGAACGGCGGCCTGTGGCCGCGTGACGGGCTCGGCATCAAGAGCTCTGTCCTATCCGAGTTTCAAAGTTCCTTCGCCTTGACCCGTTCGAGCGCCCAGAGGGCGTACTTGCGGATCTTCGGATCGGGATCGGCCTCCAGCTTCGCGAGCAGCTCTGTCCCCTCGGGGCCGCCGAGGCGTTCGAGGGCCTTGGCAACGGCGGCGCGCACCTCGGAATCCGGATCGCGGGCGGCCATGACTATCCCCCGGTAGGCCGCGCTGGTCCCGACCGACTGGAGGGCCAGGGCGGCCGCGCGCCGCACGGCCGGTTCCCGGCGCCTGAGATCGCGGATCCTGGCATCGACCCAGCCGGACTCTTCGAGGATTTCCGTAAGCACGGGGCGCAGCGACGGTATGTCCTCTTCCAGCAAGGCCGCCGCGGTCTCCACGCCGGAGGCGCCCATGCGCCGGAACGCTTCCGCCGCGAGCGCCTTGGGTTCTCCGGTCGCGTCCTTGAAGCGTTCGGCCAGGAAGCGGAGATCGCGTTTCGAGGTCCGTTGCGCCAGAGCGCCGAATGCCTCGGTCCGGAACTCGCCTTCGAGCGCGTCCAGAAGGAGGCCGAGAGAGGCCTGATCCCTGGCCGACCCCAGGCCTTCTATCAAGGAGCGCTTGACCTCCTCGACCTCGTTGGGGTCGGAAAGCACGGTCCGGAGCGATTCAACGGCGGCGGAGCCGCCCGCCTCGGCCAGTGCCGCCGCGGATGCCACGCGGACGCGCTCCACGGGATCGCGGAGGAGGCCGAGCGCACCGGAGGCGAGCGCCTTTCCCTCGGCGAGCGCGGCGAGGGCCCGGGCCGACGCGGCCCTGACGTCCGGGTCCGCGTCGGCGAGCGCGGCTTTCAGGTCGGCCATGAAGGGTTTGGCTCCGACGGCCGGCAAGGCCGCGATCAGGGCGGCCCGCGAGGGAGCGTCGACGGAATCGAGCACCTTGCGCGCGACGCGAGAGAAGGTTTCCGGATCGGATTCGGCCAGCACGGGGGCGAATTCGGCGGCTTCCTCGATCGGCAGGGCTTGCAGGTTCTCGAGGAGCAGGGTTACCGCGCCGGCGGGCTTGAGCGCGCCGAGCAGGAGCATGGCGTCCTTCCTGACGACGCGCGGATGGCCCTGGCGCCCGGCTCGCGCGACCTTCATCGCGAGGGGCAGCGCGCGATCCGCCGGCGCCCGGAGCAGGGCGGCGCGAAGCTCGTCGCGGAAGGGAAAAGTTCCGTCGAGGAACAGGTCGGCGAGGGTATCGAAGAGGACTGTCGACGCTTGCGTCCCGACGCGGGCCAGGATCCGGACCGCCAGGTCGGCGCGGTTCCTGCGCGCGATAAGTTCGCCTCCCAGCACCTCCAGGGCCGCTCGATCGCTG
>JAKLEE010000323.1 GCA_022703215.1 Spirochaetota bacterium
TAGAGGACCGGAGCGCATCCTGGCGCCTCGACCCGCGTCACGCGGCCCAGGGCGTCGACCCAGCTCTGAGTCACCCGCCCCATCGGGCTCGTCGTCGTGTAGCGCCGCGCGGCCGCGTCGTAGACCGTCGTCTGCGTGCGGTTGTTGACCACCGTGGTGTCCGTCTGCTGCGTCAGGCTGAGGGCGTTACCCGGATCGGAGAGGGTGGCGGCGCGCGTCGTCGACACGGAGCGCGTGAGCCCCGACGGCAGCGTGAGGCTCGTGCTCTGCGTGAGCGGCGCCGCGAGCCGCCAGCGCGGGTCGGGGGCAAGGACGTTCGTCGCCACGCTCCCGTCGGGGTAGCTCACCTGCTGCGTCCCGTCGGCCTTGAACTGGAGCTCCGTCTTGAGCCCGGTCGGGAAGGTCGTCCGCTGCACCGCGCTGCCCTGCTCCATCAGAGCCTGCGTCCAGTAGTTCGTCTGGCGGCCCTCGCCGGTCGTCTGACGCACGTTGAAGGCATCCGTGGCGGGCCGCGTGCGGTCGAGGGTGGTGCTCCCGCCTGCCGGGTCCGCGGCGGAGTAGAGCTTGCCGACCCCGTCGTAGCTGTAGGTGCTCACGGTGCCGCGCGGGCTCGTGACCGAGGTGACCAGGCCGAGGCCGGTGCTCACGAGCTCGGTCCGTTCGCCGGCCGGGTTCCGGATGGACTGCAGGAAGCCGTTTCCGTCGACGGTGAGCGTCGTGGTCTGGCCGTAGGGCCCCACGATCGCCGTCGGCGCACCGGAGCCGTCGCGCTGGATCGTGGTCACGTTGCCGTCCCCGTCGGTCACGCTCGTCACCTGACCGGCCGCGTTCCGCCCGATGGCGAGGAGCGTCGCGCCGGTCTGCGTGCTCAGCGTCGAGAGGTGCTTGCCCTCCGCGGTGAAGCGGAAGAGCTGCGAGCCGTCCGGCGAGGGGATGGCGAGGTCGGTGCCCGTGAAGCCCGGCAGGGTCGGCGCGATGCGGTAGACGCCCCAGCCGTAGCCGCCCGACGAGCTCCAGTCCCCCGCGGTCGCGGCGAAGAGCGCCCCGTCCGGCGCCGCCGCGAGGTGGCTCGGCGTGAAGGAGACCCGCGTCGCCGCCGCCCCCGTGGCCCCGTAGCCCGAGAGCGCCCCGCCGCCGGCGATGGTGACCACGCGGCTGTCAGCGCCGACCTGCCGGATCCGGTTCCGCGAGGCGTTCGGCGCGTTGTACGAATCGACGAGGTAGAGCGTCCCCGCGCTGTCGACCGTCACGCTGACCGCGGTGATGCACGCGTCCTGGAGCAGCGTGCCCTCCGCGCCCGTGCACCCGCCGCGCGGCCACGTCAGCGTCTCGATGATGCCGTCCGAGCGCACGCGACGCAGCCGCGACTGATGCACCAGGTAGAGGTTGCCCTGGCTGTCCAAGTCGACGTCGTTGACCCCGCCGATCTCCGCGCTCGTCGCCGGCCCGCCGTCGCCGGTCACCCCGAAGCCGCCGCTGCCCGCCACCGTCGAGATGCGGCCGCGCGCGTCGACCTTGCGGATGCGGTGCGCGTCCTGGTCCGCGATGTAGAGGTTGCCGCTTCCGTCGACCGCGACCCGTACCGGCGTCGTCAGGTACGCCGACGTCGCCGGTCCGCCGTCGCCCAGCACCCCGGCCGGGCCCCCGCCCACGACGGTCGTGATGATCCCGGCCGCGTCGATCTTGCGCACCCGGCGGTTCGCGGTGTCGGCGATGAAGAGGTTCCCGTCCGGGTCGACGACGATCCCCATCGGACGGTTGAGCTTCGCCGCGAGCGCCGGGCCGCCATCGCCAGCGAAGCCCGCACTGTCCCACGTCTCCTGGCCGGCGATGCGCGTCGCGGTGCCATCGCGCGCGAGCCTCACCACGACCTCGGGGCTCGAGTAGGCGATGAAGGCGTCGCCCTTGGCGTCCACGGCTACGTCCGTCGCGTAGATGCGGGTGCCTGGCTGCACCATCGTCACCGCGCGGGAGAAGCTCCACTCGCCACGCTGGCGCTCGCCGTTACCGAGGTAGAGGTCGCCCGCGGGATCGTAGCGGTGCACCACGTCGAGGCTCCAGCCCCCGAGGTCGCTCGGCGGCACCTCGAGGTGGCCGGTCATCTGATAGGAGTAGTACCAGAACCAGTCCTGTTCACGCGCCGGACCGATCGCAGCGCCGCCTGGGGCGCCGAAGCTCGTGCCGCTTGTGTACTGCGCGTCCGATCCGTAGCCCACGCGCACCTTCATGCGCTGCTTGCCGAAGAGCCGGCGGCCGTAGGCGTCCTTGCCGTCCCAGGTGATCGTCGCGACCTGGTTCGGGATCGGCGGATAGTCCTGGACGAACGTGCGGCCCGCGATGGTCGCCTCGACGCGGATCTTCCCGCAGCAGCCCGGCGGCACCCCGAGGCTGACCTCGACCAGGCGGTCGTCGCGGCCTGGCACCCAGTCGCTGCGGTAGTGAAGGCTGAAGGGCGTGCCCGTGATCGGCACGCGCTCTCCCATCGCCTGATCCTGACAGTAGATGATCGAACCCGCGTGCTCGC
>JAKLEE010000324.1 GCA_022703215.1 Spirochaetota bacterium
GATCGCGAACGGATCGATCGGTCACATCTGCCGGCCGGCGATGCGGGCGTTCTCGCCGGGCACCCATCCCGACAACCCTGACATGAGCTACGACACCCTGCCGCTCGAGTACCCGTTCTACGGGAGCGGCGACTTCCGGTCGCCCGCCTTCGGCATCCTTTTCGACGACGGCACCGCGGTGGCCGAGCCGAAGTACCGCTCCCATGCGATACGCCCGGGGAAGCCCCGCCTCGAGGGCCTTCCCGCCACCTACGCGGAGAGCGACGCCGAGGCCTCCACGCTCGAGATAACGCTGGAGGACGAGCCGAGCGGTCTTTCGGTCGTGCTCTGCTATACGGCCTTCGAGAGTTTTCCGGCCGTGGCGCGCTCGGCGCGCATCGTCTGCGGCGAACGCCCCGTAACGCTCACGCGCGCGCTCAGTCTGGCGCTCGATTTTCCCGATTCGGCGTACACAATGCTCCAGCTCTCCGGCTCGTGGGCCAGGGAGCGGCACATCCACGCGCGCCCGCTCGTGCCGGGCATACAGGCCATCGACAGCACGCGCGGCTCGTCCGGCCACATGCAGAACCCGTTCATGGCGCTGTCGGGCCCCTGCGCGGGCGAGGACCACGGCGAGGTGTACGGCTTCTCGCTGGTCTACAGCGGGAGCTTCTACGCGGGCGTGGAGGTGGACCAGTTCGGCTCCGCGCGCGCCCTCATGGGCATCAACCCCTTCGGCTTCTCGTGGCGCCTGGGGCCCGGCGAGGCCTTCCAGACGCCCGAGGCGGTGATGGTGTACTCCGAGCGCGGGCTCCAGGGGATGTCGCACGCCTACCACGAGCTCTACCGGACGCGCCTGTGCCGCGGCCGGCACCGCGACAGGCCGCGTCCGGTGCTGGTCAACAACTGGGAGGCCACCTACTTCGACTTCAACGAGGAGAAGCTGCTGGCCATCGCCGAACGCGCACAGGCCGTCGGCGCGGAGCTCTTCGTGCTGGACGACGGCTGGTTCGGCAGGCGCGACAGCGACACCTGCTCGCTCGGCGACTGGACGGTCGACGAGCGCAAACTGCCCGGCGGCCTGTCGGGCCTCGCCGCGAAGATAAACGCCCTCGGGCTCGACTTCGGGCTGTGGGTCGAGCCCGAGATGGTCTCCGCCGACAGCGATCTCTACCGCGAGCACCCGGACTGGTGCCTGCACGCGCCGGGACGCCGCCGTACGGAGGCGCGCAACCAGCTGGTGCTGGACCTCTCTCGCGCCGAGGTCTGCGAGCGGCTTGAGGCCGACCTCTCGCGCGTCTTCTCGTCGGCGCCCGTGCGCTATGTAAAATGGGACATGAACCGCAACATGACCGAGGCGCACTCGGCCGCGCTGCCGCCGGAGCGGCAGGGCGAGGTGCCGCACCGCTACATGCTCGGACTGTACCGGGTGATGGACAGGCTCGCCGAACGCTTTCCCGACATCCTCTTCGAGAGCTGCTCGGGCGGGGGCGGGCGCTTCGACCCCGGCATGCTGTACTACATGCCGCAGACCTGGACGAGCGACGACACCGACGCCATCGAGCGGCTCAAAATCCAGTACGGCACCAGCCTGGTCTACCCGCCCATAACCATCGGCGCCCACGTGTCGGCAAGCCCCAATCACCAGGTGGGGCGCGTCACGCCGCTCTCCACCCGGCTTAACTGCGCCATGGGCGGAAACCTGGGGTTCGAGCTGGACCTCGCCGCGCTTTCCGAGGGCGAGCTTTCGGCCATACGCGACGGCATCGCGCTCTATAAAGAGATGCGCGAGCTCGTGCAGTTCGGGCGCTTCTACCGCGTGTGGAATCCCTTCGAAACGAACTACGCGGCCTGGCAGTTCGTAAGCCCCGGGCGCGAGCGCGCGGCCCTCTTCTTCTGCCGGGTCCTTGCCGAGCCGCACGAGCCGCACCGGCGCATTCGCCTTAAAGGGCTCGACCCCGCGGGGCGCTACCGCCTGCTGAACTACGACGCCTTCTACCGCGCGCTCGGCTACGACGAGATCTACGACGGCGACGCGCTCATGAACGTGGGGTTCAGGCTTACGCCCATGATCGGGGATTTTCAGAGTAATGTGCTTCGCTTCGCGAGGGTTTAGTGGGGTGCCTGCCGGCGGGGAGTGTTCGCATGGGGTCCATGCGGGGTGAGGCGTGCCCGGTCGGCACGGTGGGACTTCGCGCTTTCTTTTTCAACGCGGAAAAAGAAAGCGCCAAAGAAAAACGCGCTCTCAAGCGCCGAGGGGCTGCGCTCACGCGCCGCGCGGCTTGGCTTTTTGTTTCGGGTAACGCTTGGTGGTTCTGGATTATTTGTAAAGATGGTGCTGTGTTTTTACTGAAGGTTTTTCCGTGGTCTTGTTCTTCGGCTGCGGGAGGTCCATCGTGGACCATCCTCGCCCCGCGCGCGTCGTGCGCGCTGTGTAACGTTGTCACGTTAACACTGGAGTTTTTGGAGCAATCTGTTAGCTGGCATTTAGTCCAACCCCCTCCGGGGGTGGCGCGGAGCGCCGGGG
>JAKLEE010000325.1 GCA_022703215.1 Spirochaetota bacterium
GTCGGAGTTGTTGAACGCCTCGGCGAAGGGAGTCGCCGCGATGGCCGCGCCGAGCGTGGCCACCTGGCCTTCGTCCCCGCCGACCTGGGACATCCAGAACTGCATCGGGAAGAAGAAGAGGGCGATGGCGATGAAGGCGAGGATGGGCACCGCGAAGTCGAAGGCCTTGGCCTTGCCGGCGGAGCGGCTCTCGACCTGGGCCACGATGATGCCGTAGCGCTTCTCGTCGAAGAGGCCGAGGCCCTTCTCGGCGCGGGCCTCGGCGCGGGCCATGGGACCGAAGTCCTTGTGCGTCAGGCTGATGAAGAGCACCATGAACACCGCGAAGATGGCGTAGAGGTTGAAGGGCAGCGAGCGGAGGAACATCGACATGGTCGACACGCCGAGCGCGTCGAACTCGGGGCCCGAGAACTGGCCCATCACGTAGACCACCCAGGTCGAGAGCGGGGCCAGGATGGCCACGGGCGCGGCGGTGGAGTCGAGGATGTAGCTCAGCTTGGCGCGGCTGATCTTCTTGGCGTCGGTCAGCGGGCGCATGCAGGTGCCGATGGTCAGCGAGTTGAAGTAGTCGTCGAAGAAGATGAAGAGGCCGAAAGCCCAGGTGAACAGCAGGGCGCCGGTCTTCGTCTTGATCCGCTTCGAGGCCCACTCGCCGAGGGCGTAGGCAGAGCCGGTCTTGGAAAGCAGTCCGACCATCATGCCGAGGATGATGGTGAACAGCACGATGCGGATGCTCCAGCCGTCGGCCAGGGTGTCCGCCACGAGGTCGGACAGCGCGAGCCCGGCCTGGAAGGGATTCCCGCCGGCCACGATCAGCGCGCCCGAGAGGATGCCCACGAAGAGCGAGACGATGACGTCCTTCGTGAGTATCGCGAGCACGATGGTCAGGAGCGGGGGAATGATGGAGAGAATTCCGAAATGGTCCATGAGCGGTTGCCTCCTTATCATGGAGCGGAAAGCTTCGGTTGCCGCAATAGTGGAACCGAATCGGGCGGAATGCAACCGTTTTCACGAAAAGGAACGAAAAAAGGCCCCCGCCGCATGGCGGGAGCCTTCGACAGGGATAGGGCTCGGCGACTTCACCGAGCTCCTACGCCGCTTACGATCGCTGCCGTTCGACCATTTTTCGCACGATGAACGACGCCACATGGTCGGCGTAGGAGCCCTTCCCGAAGCCGACGTCATACCCGAGCTCGACGGCGAGCTTGTTGCCGATGCGGGGGCCGCCGGCCACGAGGACGTATCTGCGGCGCTCGCCGCGGGCCTCGAGCAGCTCCACGAGCTCGGCCAGGTTCTTCAGGTGGACGTCCTTCTGGGTGACCACCTGGGACACGAGGATGGCGTCGGCTTTCACCTTGGCGGCGAACTCGATCAGCTTCTCGTTGGGCACCTGGGCGCCGAGGTTGTAGGCCTCGACCATCGGGTAGCGCTCGAGTCCGAAATGGTGGTTGTAGCCCTTCATGTTCATGATGGCGTCGATGCCGACCGTGTGGGCGTCGAAACCGGTACAGGCGCCGACGATGACCACCTTGCGGCCGATGTGCTCGCGGATGAAATCGTTGACGCCGTCCATGTCCATGGAGCCGTCGGATTCCGCCTCGTCGGCGACCACCGAGTCGTAGTCGATGGAAGCTTCGGTCTTGCCGTAGGCCACGTAGAAGGAGAAGTCGGCGGAGAGCGGGTGGGAATGCGCCACCTCGCAGTCCTTGAAGCCCCAGGAGAGGACGAGCTTCCGGGCCGCCTCGCGGCCCTTCGCGCCATCCGGCACGGGCAGGGTGAAGGAGAGCTGGACCTTGCCGTCGTCCAGCGTGTCGCCGTAGGGTCGCACCACGCGCATGATCAGTTCCCTCCCTTCGCGCCGGCGATGCCGAGCTCCCGCTCGAGGCGCTCCTCGAAGGGGTTCCAGTAGGCCGGTCCCTTCTTGATGAGCCCCTCGAGGCCCTTGCCGCCGTCCTTCGGCCGCTTGACCTCGGCGAAGAGCCCGCGCTCGATGGCGTCGAAAAGGCCCATGCCGCCCACCTCCTCGAGGAAGGCGATGGTCTGGTCGAGCACCGCGCGCGCGCGCGTCATGACGACGCCGCCTTCCTTGAACTCGATGTCGTCGGCGAAGCCTTCCATGTTGTTCATCACGTACTTCGCGTTGTCGACGGCCAGGAAGCGGTCCATCATGAAGGGCGTGTGGATGGCCTCGGTCAGCATGCCGAGCAGGTGGATGCCCTGGTTGGTCGCCTTGGACACGAAGTTGAACATCGTGTTCATGGCGAGGCCCTTGAAGATGTCGCCCGACATGAACTTGGTCGGCGGCATGTACTTGAGGGGATGCTCCGGGAAGATCTCGCGCGCCATCTGCGCCTGGGCGAGCTCGTAGAGGAAGCCGTTGCGCAGGGTCGGGTCCATCTCGAAGGCGTGGCCGAGTCCGAGCAGCGCGGGCGGGAGGCCGGCCTGGAAGCCGAAGCGCTCGTTGAGGAGCTGGCTCGCGAGCACGGTGTAGGCCT
>JAKLEE010000326.1 GCA_022703215.1 Spirochaetota bacterium
CCGGGTGCTGCGCTTCCTGGTCTACGATACCGGGGTGAACCTCATCGCCGGCTTCATCGGCGGCTACGCGGCCCTCTACGTCATGAACCGGCTGAACCACAACAAGGAGCGCAAGAAATACTGACGCGCCTCCGCGGCCGCGCCGCTCAGCCGAAGGCCATGCCGTCGAGCACGGCCTCCGGTATGGCGGGCGCGGCCCTCCGCACGTCGTCCTTCCCGGCGAAGGGCCGGCGGAGCACCAGCTCGCTCGCGCTCCTCTTCCCGACTCCCGCGATGATCTCCAGCGCCTTCGCGGGGAGCTCGTTCACGCGAAGCGGACAGGGCAGGGCGGCGACCGAGCGCTCGCGGTGGCCGACCACCATCACGTCCACGAAGCTTTTGAGCGGCAGGGGCGCGGGGATCGTCGCGGTTATCGAATAACTGGCGATCTGCTTGGCGAGCGACCAGTCGTGCCGCCGCTCCTCCACCAGCGCCTCGCGCAGGACCGTGCCCGCGGGGTACACCCGCTGGAGCATCACGCGGTCGATCTCGTCGCGGATGCGCTTCTTGTAATACTCGTAGCGGTTGCGCAGTTTCGCCGACGGCTCGCGGAAGGCCTCGCCGGCGGCGGTGCCCGGATAGGGGAGGAGCTTGCGGATGTTGATGCGCTTCACCATGAGCCCCTCCCCGGCGATCGCGGCGAGCCCCTCGTAGTTGTGCCTGAAGGTGTCCATGCTCTCCCCCGGAAGGCCGTGGATCAGGTTGATACCGGGAAGCAGCACCGGCAGTCCCTCCACGCGCCGGCCGCCGATGTCGTTCACCAGGCGCACGGCCTCCAGCAGCTCGCGCGCGTTCACCTTGAGGCCGTTACGCGCGATGACCTCCGGGTCGAGCGACTCGACGCCCATGGCGAGCGTGTCGCCCGGCGTGATCGCGTCGACGATCGCCTCGAGAATCTCCGCCGATTCGTCGGGGAAGTTCGCCAGTGTGCCGGGGTTGCCGTTGTCGATGTTCAGCACGCGGATGGCCCCCGTGTCGCGCCGCTTTTTAAGCTCGCCGAAGAGGCCCCGGACCGCTCTCACCGACGGCCGGGGGAAGCCGCCCCGGAACTCGGCGAAGGGGGTGCGGTACTGTAAAATATCCGCCTGGCGCCCCACGCGGAATCGGCTGACTCCCGCGGCGATCAGCGCGTCGATTTCGGACAGGATGTCGCCCTCGTCGCGGAACTCGAGCTCGTGCGTCGCGCCCTCGGAGCAGAACGAGCAGTGCGAAAGGCGCGGACAGCCGCGGTAGGTTTCGATCTCGCAGATGATGTTCGGATGGTCGGGATGCCGGCGCGCGAGCGCGGCCCCGCCGACGGCCCATCGGGCCACATGCGCGGCGGTGCGCCGTTCGTCCGAGGCTTCGCCGCGGGCCCGCGTGTACGCGTACATCTCGATGTCGCGGAGCACCGGCAGGCAGTTGGGCCGTTTTTCCCGCGCCACGAGCGGCGCGATCATCCCCCCCGCCGCGAACTCCTGGCGCGGGTTTCCGTCCACGGCCCGGAGGACCTCGGCGAGGGTCCCTATGCGGTGCCCGAGGTACTTCCCCGGCACCACCGCGCCGCCGACCACGAAGGCCGCGTCGTAGCGCTCCTGGAGCAGGTACGCGGATCCCCGGAGAGCGTCGACGGTGAGGTAGTCGACCGATTCGGGGGGAACGCCCGCGTCGAGGAGCGCGCCGAGTATGTAGCGCGGGTAAGGCGCGACGAACGGGGGCACGCCCAGGCAGGCGGGCTCGTCCACGTAGAAGTCGAGTATAAGGAAGCGCTCAGCCATCGGCGCGTTCCGAAAGGGCGGCGAGCCCGCCCGTGCCGGACCTCATGCGGCGGGCGATCTTGGCCTCCACCGCGCGCGCGTACTCCAGGTTTTTGCGGATGAGGGCCACGCGCTCGGGCGTGGTGCCGTAGCGGACCACAAGGTCCTCAACGCGCTCGTCGAGCGAAACCACCGTGTCGTGCATCACGCGCTTGTCGGCGTAGTAGACGATTTCCTTTGCCAGGAGCGGGCCTTCGGGGTCGAAGTCTTTCAGAAAGACGTGCTGTTCGATGATCTCGGCGATGCGCTCCATGCCGAGTGAGCGCGCGAGTGCCCCGCCGGATTCGTCGTGGCGCTCCTTCGTCTCGAGCGCGCGGGTCTTGGTGATGTCGTGCATGAGGGCGGCGGCGACCACGAGGGGGCGCTCGACATCGTCCGGGTCGATGAGATCATCGACGATCGCGGCGGCGACGCGCATCACCGCCTTGGAATGGGCCACGATGTTGGGGAGCATGCCGTGCTCCTCGATGAGCGCGCGGCACTCCGTCTCGGAGGGGACGCGGTCGCTCGCGGGCTGTCGTTCGGTTTTCATCGGTGTTCACCTGTCGTACGGGTGCGGCCCGCGGGACGGCGCGAGCAAAGCGGCAGGCGTTCCGGCGGACGGATGGATCAGGAGGCCTGCAGCACCGCGCGCGGTTCGTCCGCGGAAGGGGAGTA
>JAKLEE010000327.1 GCA_022703215.1 Spirochaetota bacterium
CGCGCCGCCGGCCACGAGGGAGAGCTCGTCGAGCAGCGCCGCGGCCCTTCTCAAATGCGCCTCCGGCGGCGGCGTCATCCACGCGAGATCGAGCGGTGTGGCGGCACCCCACGCCGCCGTTTCGAGATACACCGGCGCGAGATCGGCCTCCAGAATCTCCGGCGGGCTGAACGGCGCGAGGGGCTCGTCCTCGCCCCACCAGCGAAGGCACAGCCCCGGCCCCAGGCGCCCGGCGCGGCCGGAACGCTGCACGGCCGAGGCGTTCGACACGCGCACCGTCTCCCAGTGCCCCATGCCGGTGCGCGGAGAGAAGCGCACGCGCCGCACGAACCCGGTATCGACAACGGCGCGGATCCCGTCGATGGTAAGGCTCGACTCGGCCACGTTGGTCGAGAGCACGATCCTCGTGGCGGCGTCGCCGCTGTTTCGCACAACACGACGCTGCTCCTCCGGCGATAGGCTGCCGTGCAGCACCTCCACCCCGACGTGGGTCCCGGGCCTGCCGGCCAGGATATCGGCCGCGCGGTGTATCTCGCGGAAGCCGGGAAGGAACACCAGCACGCCTCCCAGTTCGCCGGTGAATGATTCCATCGCCTCGAGCGCCAGGCGCGCCGCTCCCTCTTCCATCCGCTCGCGCGCACGCGGGGGGCGGTACTCGACGCGTACCGGGTGGCTCCTTCCCGGCACGTCGAGGCGCGGCCATTCACCGAAGGCGGAGGCGAAACCCTCGACCGGAAGCGTCGCCGACATCAGCATGACGCGCAGGTCGCCCCGCAGGTGCCGCCTGCAGTCCCATGCGAGCGAGAAGGCGAGATCGGCCATGAGGCCGCGCTCGTGAAACTCGTCGAAGATGATCGTTCCGTATCTGCCGAGCGCCTGGTCGGACTGGAGTATGCGCACCAGCACGCCGTCGGTCACCACCTCGAGCCTGCACGACGGACCCGCGATGGTCTCGCGCCGCGTGCGAAGCCCCACGGTCTTTCCCACCTCCTCGCCGAGGAGCGCGGCGATACGGTCGGCCGCCATGCGCGCGGCGATGCGTCGCGGCTCGAGGAGCAGTATTTTCGAACCGGCGAAATCGGGGTGCGCGAGCAGGCGCCATGGCACGAGCGTGGTCTTCCCCGCGCCCGGCTCGGCCGAGAGGAGCAGGAGGCCCGACCGGGCGAACACGTCGGCAACCTCGTCGAGGCGTGGATAGAGAGGGAGGGATCTGATTTCTTCACGCGTCATGCCGGGTATTTCCATGGTACGGGCTTCGCTTCGTCAAGCGGAAGTGCGCCGGTTCCGCGCCGGAAATCGGTGACCGGGCGCACCGGGTTTCAGCCTGTTGCGAGGAAGAGTTTCATCAGTCAGAGTTGTACTTCCGCCATCGACGATCCTCGCGGTCGAGCAGGCTCGCGAACTTCGGAGGATCGTCCATCGCGAAGTCGAGCCGCGTTCCCGTCAGCGGATGGTCGAAGCACAGCCCGACCGCCGCGAGAAAAAGTCCCTTGCCGTTCAAGACGAGCCCTTCCGGGCCATAGGCCGCGTCTCCCAGGATGGGAAAGCCCGCCTCCGCCAGGTGGCGCCGCAACTGGTGCGTACGCCCGGTCCGCGGCCACAGATCGAGGAGCGAGAGCCGGCCGCTCCGCAGCGAGGGCACGTGCCGCACGGAGCGATACGCGGTGACGGCCCGGCGTCCGTCGACCGGCGTGTCGATGAGCCCCTCGCCCTCGACGCGCCCCATGACGATCGCGCGGTAGCGTTTGTCCACCGCGCCATCCTCGAACTGCCTTCCCAGGGACACCATGGCGCGGGATGTCTTGGCTGCCAGCAGAAGGCCGCCGGTGGGCCCGTCGAGCCGGTGCACGGGACGCGGGCGGCGCAGGGCGTCGTAACACGGCGAGGTGGCGAGATTCAGCGGAAGCGCGTTTTCGATCGTCCTGAATCGATTGCCGTTCACCACGATGCCGGCCGGTTTCTCGACCACGGCGATATGCTCGTCCTCGAACACCACGCGCAGGCGCAGCACGAAGGGCTTCGGCCCGGAACGCTCGGGATCGACGTGCTCGATGACCTGGCCCGGCAGCACCCACGAGCCGGTTCCGGCGACCGTTCCATCGATGGTGAACTCGCCCCGCTTGATCGCCTTCACGACGCCCTTGCGCGACGGGAAAACGACAAACACATCGCAGGCGTACTCCCGGAAACGGACCCGGTGCGCTCCCTGCGGAACGACATGTCGCGCGGTGACGTTCATCCCATCAACTCCATCTTCCTTTTCCTTCGCGGGGGAATACAGACGCCATAAACAGGCCGGACAATATTCTGTGGAAAAGCCCGATGGATTGTCAACGAGCTTTCATGCCGTCCGGAGCATCCGGCCGGAGCGTATTGGGTTTGACGCGCACCACCCGACACTGGTATAAAACCAATATGGGTTCCACCACCCCGAGAATGGAAATGTACATGAAAAGCGCGATCAGCACATCACATGGCGGGATGAAAAG
>JAKLEE010000328.1 GCA_022703215.1 Spirochaetota bacterium
CAGGCTTTCCGCGGGGTTTGACCTGGGCGATTATGCGAGGCTCGAGGGGGATGGCATTACGGCCGATGACCTCGAGTTGGCGATAGCGCTACGCCTGCGGATCAAGGCAGGCCGATCCGGGCGATGAATCCTTCCACGGCGCGGTAGACCCACCGGAGCTTGACGGTGACGCGGCGCCGCGTGCTCATGGCCGAGCGGCGGATGGACGCGGCGAATTCGTAAATGCGCTCCATGCGGTCGGTCTGGGCCGCGATCGAGAACTGCTTCGACCACTCGCGGGCTTCGGCGGATTTCGCCGCGCGCAGGGCCGGATCCTTGAGCAACCGGACGCAGGCTGCCGAGAATTCCGCCAGGTCCTCGTCGACCATGAAGCCGCCGTTGTCGCCGCGCATCACCGTGCGCGT
Source organism: Spirochaetota bacterium (assembly GCA_022703215.1). GTDB lineage: Bacteria > Spirochaetota > Spirochaetia > Treponematales > UBA12059 > JAFGNN01. The sequence continues at coordinate 405 of JAKLEE010000328.1, forward strand.
GCCCATGATGCCGATCGCCACGACGGGAACCCCCGCGGTCATGGCCTCGATGGTGGCAAGGCCGAGTGTTTCGGTCTTGGAGGCGAAAGCGAAGATTTCCGCGTTGGCGTAGGCGTGGCGGAGTTCCGCGCGCGGCAGGTAGCCGGTCACCACGACGCGGTTCGCGAGCCCCGCGCGGGCGGCCAGGCGCTCCACGTGGTCCCGGCCGGGGCCGTCGCCGACGAGGACGAGGGCCGCGTCGGGGACCGCCCGCGCCACGCGCGCGAGGGCGGTGACGAGGAACGCGACGTTCTTCTCCTCGGTGACGCGGCCGACGAAAAGCAGCCAGCGCTTGCCCGCGAGCACGGGATGCCGTTCCTCGAGCCTCGCGCGCCACGCGGCCGCCTCGCGCCGGTCCGCGACGAACATGGACGGGTCGATGCCGCTCGGGATGATGCGGATCTTGCGCCTGATGTGATAGCTGCGGAGCACTTCCGCCATCTCGGCGGTCGGCGTGACCAGGATGTCCGCGGTGCCGAACAGGAGGCGCATGACGGTGCGCGCGAAGGAACGGAGCGGCGGTTTCGGGAGCCGGGGAAGGTAGTTGCCGATATAATGTTCCCAGTTCGTGTGCGCCGTGATCAGGAAAGGATAGCCCCGGGCCTTGCACCAGAGCCGCGCCGCGACCTGCAGGGCGAATTCGGAGTTGACGTGCACGGCGTCCGGCCGGAAATGGTCCAGAGCCATGAACACGCGCGGGAACGCGTGCAGGTGCACGAGCCGGTCCTCCACGCTGAAGCTGTTCCCCATGGAATCGAAACGGAGGACGCCGGGTTCGGGAATGGACCTGTCGCGCTTCGGGTATTCGGGGCAGAGGACGAGCACCTCGTGGCCGCGACGCTCCAGTTCGTCCTTGAACGTCTGGATCGACACCGTGACGCCGTTGACGCGCGGCCAGAAGCAATCCGTCACGAACGCGATGCGCAAAAAACCACCTCCGTGCGGCAGAGCCGCGGAGCGAGTATACCGCGCGCGGCGATCGGGTGGCCAGAGCGCGGCCGGGCTTGCCGCGCCGGGTTTCCGTCGCTTGTTCCGCGGGCGGACCTGTCCGGACCGGGCCGCGCGCGATAGAATCCCCGGCATGAAATCAGTTCCGCGGCGCCGCGCCGGCCATGCATCCGCCCGTGGCCGATACCTCGTCTACCTGCTCGTCCTCCTGGCGCCGGCCTCGATGCCGCTCCTCGGCGCGCAGGACGTCCCCGCGGATTGGACCTCCCTCGTCGACCGTCCGCGGAAGCTCGCCTTCGAGGTCGAGGCGCTCGGCGCGGGCGATTCGACCGAGTGGATCAGGCTGTCGGGCATGTTCGAGCTCGTGCTCCGCGCGCCTTCTTCCGCGGTCCTCGACGCGTGCTGGCTGGGCATGGACGAGTCGGCCCGCATCTATTCGCGCGTCGAATCCTCGCGCGTGCTCGAGCGCTCGGGCGATATCGTCGTGGGCGAGCAGGTCGCCGGCGTGAAGGTGCTGGGCATCGAGTTCCTGTCGAGGGCGACCTTCCGGAACACGCTCGAGCGCCTCGGCGAGGGGCGTGTCCGCGTTTCGTGGACTTTGGTCGACTCCGACGGGTCGATGCGCCGCAGCGTGGGCTGGTGGTACTTCGCGGAGATACGGGACGGCCCGGAACCATTCACCTACGTCGCGTATTTCGTGGACGGCGAGGTGGAGCGGCGATATCCGGGACAGGCCGGCCTCATGCGCGCGTTCGGCTCCGGCGATCTCGAGCGCATGGTCGGGGAATTTTCCCGGGAAGTTTACCGCCGCGCCTCGCTCCCGTGAGGGTCTCGACGAGCCGGCCACCGAGAGGGGCCGGATGCCGCGGGGGTGGGGGACGCAATGAAATTCGGAAGGGAGCGGGCATGAGATTTCGTTCGGCGCGTTTGGCAGTTGCGCTCGGATTCGCGGTCCTGTTCGCCGCCGGGACGGCAGCGCCCGTGGAATTCCGCTCGGTCCCGGCCGATTGGCGAGCGATCGTCGATCGGCCGCGCAGGCTCGAATTCCGCGTGGAAACGTCCAGGACGCCCGACGGCTCGAAGTGGATCGCGCTTGGT
>JAKLEE010000329.1 GCA_022703215.1 Spirochaetota bacterium
CCCTGCCCTCCGGCGGCCTGAGCGATCGGGAGGCCCGCGAGGCGCTCCTCGGGCACTACGCGCACTATGATGTCGTCGCCTACGAGGACAAGGGCACCAGGACCAGGATGAGGACCTTCGTGATCTCCTACGGGTTCACCGACTTCATCGAGGAGGACGGGAAGATCCTGCAGGTCGACCGCTTCGTGCGCGCCATCCACAAGATCGACCAGCGGGACGTGGTTTCCGAGTTTCCCGATGCCGCCGCAGAGGCGATCATCGCGCGCGTCCAGGAGGTGAGGCTCTTCGAGGAGGATGGGGCGTGGAGGGTCTATCGTCCCGAGTCTCCCGTCCTCCTCGGCATCGGCGGCGATCCCTCGAAGCCGCTCTCGCGGGACCCCAAGGATCCCCTCCTGCTTGACCCCGACGGCGATGGCCGTCCCGGCGTCACGGTGCGGCTCACGATCGGCGGCTTCCTGAAGGGCGAGCTCTACATAACGCGCCGGGAGATATACCGCGACCACCTCGCGCTCCATCCGGACGGACGATGGATAGGCTGGGTCGAGGACCTTTCCGAGCAGTTCGTGCTCGGGGCGAACATGGCGATCCTGAGGCAGCCCTCGAACAATGTCCAGATTCCCGATCCGGGTTTGAACCCCATGATCCTGGTCCGGGTGCCGGAATCGGTCACGACCTGGGAGGACCTGGAACCGCTGAGGGACGCGCTCTTCCCTCCGGAACCGTCCTTTTTGGATAACGAGGGCGCGCCGGCCGGAAAGCCCTAGCGTGTCCCGGGGAACGCCGCGATCCGGGGCGCAGGCCCGACCCCGCCGCCCCGGCGGGGCTCAGGCGCTGATTTTCCCGTAACAGGAATCGATGATGGAATCCAGTCCATCCAGCTCGAAGCCCAGGCCGCGCATGCGCTCGCGGTACTGCGAGGACGTCCAATCCATGTACGAGTTGGCGTAATTCCGTTCCATGAACTCGAAGACCAGGTCCTCCGCGGCGTTCAGGCTTTCGCCGAAGACGGGCGCACCCTTGCCGCGACCCTTCAACAGGGCATCCCTGATGTGGGTGCGCACCCGCGCCAGGAACAGGTCCCGGTACACGTCGTAGGCCCTGCCTGACAGGGACTTGATGCGGTCGGAAATGGAGCCGGTTGCCTTGATCTCCGGAATGTCCCGGGGCGCAGCCGGTCGCCCGGGGCCGAGCGGTCTCGCCTGAGCCCCGGCCGGCATCAGTTTGCCGCGCGCCGCGCCGTCTCTCGCCGGAGGAGCCGCGAGTCCGTCCCGAGCTTCAGTTGCCTGCGCCGGGGAAACGGGGTGCCCGGCAGCCGCGTCGGGGCCGGTTTCCGTCCGGACCGCTGCCTGCCGATCCCGCCCGGTTTGCGCCGCGACGGGCCCGGGCGAGCCGGTCCACGCGCGCGCGGACCCGCCCGCCGCCTGGCCGCCGTACAGGCCGGCCTTGATCCTGCGCCATGCGGCCTGCATGTAGAGGTCTCCCTGAACCGTGTACGAGTAGCGGTCGGCGATGGTGGTGGCGACGCGGCTGAGGATCTCGTCGTCCGCGTACTTGCGCCTGCGCCCGGTCTTGACGGTCCTGAACACGTCGTAGTGCCGTGTGCCGTACTTGCGGGAGTACAGCCAGACGATGCGCTCGAACGCCGGGTCGTCAACGCGGTTCCAGTACTTGTGGCAGTAGGCGAGCGTGCGGTCCTCGTCGCGGTCCAGCCCCGCGGGTATCTCGATGCGGGCCACGTCGGCGGCGTCGAACTCGATGCGCGACAGGTCGAAGAAGTTGCGCTCTTCCCGCTCCCGCTCGCTCCGGCGCCGCTCTTCCTCGGCCTTGAGGCTCGAGGCGACGAAATCGGGCGCCTCGTCGTCCTCCACCAGGGTCTGCTTGTAGAACTCGGACAGCAGGTAGGCCGCGCGGGACATCTCGCGCTCGCGGTAGGACAGGATGGAGGCGTAGTCCTCGTAGGCCTCGGCGAAGCCCTTGGCCGCGTCCGTGTCCTCGGGCAGGAGCCGGGCCACCGACTCGACCGCCTTGAGCACGACGTAGGTGTCCTTGAGGGAGAGACCCGCGAGCGGCGCGGTCATTGCGTCGATGTTGCGCTTGATGCGGGCTATCATGTCGTCCGCGCGCTCCATGAGCAGGTCGTGGAGGAAGCGGCCGTAGGCGGGGGAACGCATCCGGTAGAGCCTGAGCAGCTCCACTCGGCGGGCGTCGTCAGGGTAGCGCGGCCTCAGGCGAGCGTTGTACACGGACAGGGCGTCCAGCATCCTGCCCTGCGACCGGAGTTCGAAGTAGCGCTCCACGTCGGGGTCTCCGCCGTAGCGCAGGTCGGGAAATACCCGTTCCAGTATCGTCTCTCGCGGGTCGGCTCTGCGTTCGTCCATGGCGCGCGCATTATACGACGGAGGGGCCCGCCGTTCAAGGAAAAAGGGCGGGCAAAGAAAGAGGCCGTCCCGAAGGACGGCCCCCTCACGTTCGCGCGGCTTCGGCCTAC
>JAKLEE010000033.1 GCA_022703215.1 Spirochaetota bacterium
CCGAGCTGCTCCTCCAACGAGGGGCCAGCGGCGCTCACCATCGCCTTCCTGACTGGCGGCAGCGGCTTGCCGGATTCCTCCGCCCGCGCAAGGTTGCGGATGGTGTTCCTGAACCAGGCGAGCCCGAAATGCGCCTGCACGCTGAAATCGTCCCGTATGGTTCGCAAGGCCCGCTCGATGCCGCGGGCGCAGGCGTCGAACCAGGGCCGGTCGAATTCCACGCGCGGCCGGAGGGAGGTGGAGATCAGCCCGCCCGACAGGGAGGGAAGGTACAGTCCCGGGAGTTCCCTGCCCGCCGACTCAGGATCCGCATCCACGAGCAGCGTGAAGCGCGGATCGGCGAAAAGTCGGCTCAGGTCCACCGCTTCGATGACGGACTTCACGAAGCGCGGGTCGGGCTCGACGCAGAGCAGCCCGTTCATGCGGGGGTTATCCAGGAAAGGAAGGATATGCCAAGCCGCCCCCAGCCCGTACGCGATGGCGAAAAAAGGCGAGGGAGCGTCCGCCGCGGCCCTTCTGCCGTCCGCCTCGGGATCGTAGAGCCCGTGGAGGCGGACGCTGCGTCCTCCGCGGGTCAGCTCCGGCACGAGGACGCCGGATTTCGCTTCGATGAAGGAAACGTCCGGGTCCCTCCCGATTCCGGCCAAGAGCGCTGCGGTACGGCCGTGGCGATGCGATAGCGCGAGCAGGTTGCGCTCGAGCGTCGGGTTCATCCGAGCAGCTCCTCGAGGATCTCCGCTTTCGACCTGAAAAGACAGGCGCCTGTCGCCGCCGTCAGGGCAGGCGAGGCCGTGCCGCGCGCCCGTTCGGCGAACCACTCTGAAGCGCGCTCGCCGCAGAACGCGTCGAGTCCCTGCCGAAGGCGCTCGGGAAGCTCCCTGCCTTGAGGCAGGCATTCGATCTCTTCGGCAAGCCCGGCGACCAGCCGCTCGAGAATTTCACCGAGTCTCCGCTCCCTCTCGCCTTTCGGCAGGAGCGTGCGCGTCGACCCGCGAATCGGCGAGGCGGAAGCAGTCTCCGAGGCCAATAGCGAACGGGCGCGCTCCACGGGGATCCGGGGCAGCGACTCCGGCGACGCGGGCGACGTGCTCAGGGTGTGCGCGACCGGACTGGGCAGCCCGGCCCCCGCGTAGGACTCGAACGCCCTCGACGCGCGCCAACGGCCCTCCATCAGGTTCGGATAGCCGTCCGCGACGCGTTTGAAGACCGACGAGTGGGACGGGGCAGTGCGTCCTGCAGCCGCATGGTGGAACGCGTCGAACGCGTAAGGCCTGGCATGTTCGCGAAGGTCGGCCGTGGCCAGGTCTACGCCGGCGACCACGAGCGACGAGGCGCCAAGCGTCGTCGCGAGCGAGGCGGCGCTGCCCGCCGCAGTCCCGTGGGGTTCCGCCCTGACGGGGGCTGCGCCAAGGGCCGCGAGGAGCGGCTCGTCATGGAAGATGCCGAGCTCGACCGGCACGAAACTTCCATGTTCGACGACTGGCGGCGGAAGCCTGGCATGGAGCGGTGCCGCCACAGGGATGGTTGAGGGAAACCGGAAATGCAGAAGGTTCCAGGCCCCCGGATCGCTCGCGAACGCAAGCTCCGGGATGAATCCGCGCGCAATGCAAGCATCGGCGGCGGATGCGACGGCCCAGACCCTGATCCTTCCGGCCAGGTCCGCAAGTCCGTCAAGCGCTTCCTCGAGCCCCGGTCCCGCGGCCGCGAGCAACAGGGGGCGCGCGTCTTGCAGGATGGTCGAGAAGGACTCGATCCGCAGGAAATTCCTGCAGGCATTGAGGAGCCAACGGCGCGACCAGAAGCGCTCGCTGTTCCGCGCAGCGGACAGGAACCGCAGCGCCTCGGCCAGTTCCGAGCCGGCCGCTGCGGCGAAAGCGGGGTAGCGGACGAGTGCTGGACGCCATTCGAGTACGAGGATGCCACCGTCGATCCGCCCCCCGAGCGTCGTCGTCAGGAAGTCTCGCATCCTGGACGGCGAGTCCGGATACCAACGGAGGGCGGAGGATGCCTGCTCAAGTCCCCGGAAACCGGCATCCGGCTGGAGGGAAATGACTGTCGTTCCCGGCCAGAGACTCTCGGACGCTACCGCGAGCCAATCGGACGCCGGAGCCAGGGAGACGAGCGCCGAGGGTCGCCTGCCGCCCGCCCGCGCCTCGAGGAAACGAAGCGCCTCGGCCAGCGGGTCGCGGGTCGAATGGAAGAGCGCGGGATCCACAAGGCAGCCCGGGCGCTCGCTCAAGGCCGCGATTTTGGCGAGCCAAGAAAGGATTCGATGATAGCGCCGAGCCCTTGTTCGTCCGAGTGGACTGAATGGTACCTGAGTATCGGCAAATCGGTCCTTTCGAAACCTCCCACCGCGCGGGAGAGGCTTGTGGCGAACTGGGACGCGAGCAATTCCGGGTCCGGGGGACTGTGGGTCAGCACGTAGATGACCAGTCTGGAATCGGGCATCGCGCAAGCTCCTCCCGTTTCAGAGAGGAGCGAAGCAGCGACCCGCGACACGAGGGACATGAAGGAAGCCGGCTCGGCGCCGAACTCTTTCGCCATGGAATCCCGGATGCGCGAGGCTTCGAAGGACGCGAAAACGATATGCGCGGCGCGCAGCATCCTCGTCTTACGGGAGAGTCCGGCCGCGAATTTCTCAGGAGAGCAGGGGATATGGTCGGATTTCCCGATTACCCGGCCAAGGGTGGGGTCGAGTCGGGCTCCGAGGGCCGCGAAGGCGGCCTCGAGCGTCCCGCTGGGCCTGGGTTCGATCCGCCGCTCGGAGAGGAACAGGGACCGGTCGCCGAACCGAAGCACATCGAGGGACACGCACCTGGGCGCATCCGAGAGCGAGAGCTGCCGTTTCAGCGCGTCGAGGGAGGTACCGGCCACTCGATGTGCGATCGGCCAGGCAGCCACCAGATCCTGCGCCAACGAACTGCCGCCACCAGCGGGGAGCTTGAACCCCGTTCCAGACGCGTAGCGGAAATCCGTATCGTCGCCGAGACGGAGGAACAGGCCCCACTCCCGCGGGGAGAGGGCGATCGAAATTTCCCTTGCCGTCTTGAAGGCGACCCAGAGAGACGAGCCGTGGATGGCTTCCATGCGCTTGCCGAATCCCTCGAGCGAGACGGCCTGTATGGACGGTTCCTCGGCCCGCGCCTGCTTCTGCAGTGCGGGCTGAGACCGTGGCACAGTCCTGTCTGGCTGGGTTTCGGATTCCGTAAAGCCCCGATTATCCGGGTAGGAAGACTTGGAGTCGTGCCGAGCCGGCGCCGTCGGCGCCGGCTCCGTCATTGGAGCTTTTTTTTTTCGTGCCCGGCTTCGAGCGCCCGCCTGAGCAGTCCGTCTTTGGCCGGTCGGCCGGGCGTTGCGCCCGAGAGGGCTCGTTCGAGGAGGCTCATATCACGCCAGTCCCAGTTCCTCGAACAGGCGCTTGTAAGTCTCGAAGTGTTCCGAACGCGCGAACTCCTCGATCTTGTCGTCCGGCAGCGAATCGAGCAGCTTGTCCAGATAGGAAAGGACGTTTCGAACCTCGTCGCGGAGCGGATCCTTGTCGTCGCCGCCGGTATCCGCCACGGCCTGCTCGAGCGAGGCCCCTCCGTTTGTCTCGACGGAATCGTCGACGTTTGTGGCCGACGCGAGGTCGCTTTCTTCGATTTCTGGAAGCTCCACCGTCCCCGAAAGCGATTCTAGTTCGGAGATGTCATCCAGGTCCTGCACGAAAAGTTTGTCGTCCAAGGTGCCGGAAACCTGCTCCGGGTGCGAAAGCCCATCGATACCATCGCCGGGCTCAAGCGCCCCGGAGAAGGCATCGGACGAAGATTCCGTGTGCAACCTGATCTCTGACTGATCGGAGGTTTCCTCCTCCAGTACGAAATCGTCAAGGGGCAAATCGAACTCGGATCCTTCGCCCGAAATCTCGATTACGGAATCGGAGTCCTCGGCTTCGATTTCTGGGATGGTCTCGATGGCGTCGAGGTCCTGTCCGAGCGGGGAGGGCGCTTCGGCCGCCGGCACGTCGAAGGGGATGTCCTCGAGCGCGATTTCCGCACCGCCCTCGGCATCCTCGAGCACGGGAAGATCCTCTCCGACGCCGAGCAGGTCGGCCTCATCGGAAATATCGAAGTCCTCGAGATCGGGTTCGGCGAGCGGAGTGTCCTCGAGTGGCTCGGCGTCCAGTTCGAGCGGCTCCTCGCCATCGAGGGCTTCTTCCAGATAGCCGGTATCCTCGAGCGCCGGGGTTATCGGGTGGATGCCTTCCTCGAGGATGCTTTCGAGCGCATCGTCCTGCGAAACCTCGGGTAGCTTGGAATGACCGGGGTCGAGAAGGATTTCCTCGATGGCGGGGGAGGCGGAATAGTCCCCGTCTTCAGGCAGGAGCTCGGTTTCGCTCAGGCCCTGGCCCGCTGCATCGGAAACCGGCACGCCCTCCGCCGTCTCCTCGGTAAAGGCGGCCGTATTGAGGATGTTGTCGAGCTCATCCCCCGTGAGGGCGATGGTCTCATCCTCCTCTTCGTCGAAGAAACCGCCGGCACGCTCCGCTCGTTCAGCCGACGCGGAGTCGGCGGGCGCCTCGCCCGAGCCCTTGAGCTCGTTGAGCTGGCGCTTGAGAGAGACGAGCTCGCCGCGGATGCCCGCGAGATCCTCGGCGATGCGCTTGAGGAGGTCGGAAGAATCGGCCTGGGCGACGCGCGAGGGAACGGCCGCAAGATCCCGTTCGACCGCTCCGAGATCATCGAAGGATGAGTCCCTCGAGGGGCTTTCGTCGAGGACGAGCTCGGGAAGATCGTCGGAAAGCGTGGCATCGGCGCCAGGGGTGGCCATGGCGCGGAAAGTATCCCGGGGGGTGCCGCGCGTGGCGCGGGGCGCATTGTCGGAAGGTCCGCCGATGCTGTCGAGGTCGATGTCCACGGTCTCAGCTTCGTCATCGAAGCCGCGCTCCGGCGTGGAGTCGGGCCGGACCGATTCTTCCGTACCGAGGAAGTCGTCGAACTCAGTCACTGTCTCGAAACCCTTGGAGCCGGAAACGGCCGGGGCGCCGATATCCTCGAGGTCGAACGAGACTTCCTCGCCCTCCGAGACGACCGGGCTCGGGATGGTGTCGTCGAACTGCAGGTCAATGTCGATCGGCTCGAAGGCATCCTCGGCGCCGACGGCATCCGCCTCGGCAGCGCTGCCCGACGGGGACCCGGAGCTTTCCGAGCCTAGTTCCACCCCGAAATCCTCCGGAGAGAAGACCTCGAGCTCGGATTCCGGTCGCGGCGGCTCGGCGCGGGCTCGGGCAGATTCCCGACGTGGAGCGGGTTCCAGCTCATCGAGATCGATGTCGATGACGCCTGAGCCGAGCTCGGAAAGATCTGCTGATTCGGCGTCGCCGGTACCGCCGGCAACGAAGGCTTCGTCCGGCAATTCCATGGTGTCGAGCATCCGCTCTTCGTCGGCCGAGAGGAAGCGATCGGCATCAGGATCCAGCCCGCCTATTTCAGGCAGGGAACCCGTGTCGTCGATATCGGGCAACACCTCGTCAATCGTATCGCGCTCGATTTCGAGCTCCTCGACGTCTTCGGGTTCGGATTTCACCCAAACGCCGTACTGCTCGAGCTCGCGATCCGGAGGAAGCTCCGCTTCCGATCCGAGGTGCCGGGAATCCTTGCGTTCCATGCTCGACATGGCTGCTCCGTTCGTAGGGTCGTCTCATCAGAGTATCGGATGCCCGACAACCTTATTGTAGTCTACTTCACGCTTTTTCCCCTTGTCAACTTCGAAGGACCCGCTCAAGGGGAAGCCGGCCCCGGCCGAAGTCTAGTATTGATGAAAGCGCGCCTCGCCTACGCCCTCTCCGCCGCGCTCGCGGCCTACTGCCTTCTCGCTGCTGTCTGGGGCGCCTCCGGCCTCCAAGCCGGACATGAAGCGCGAGAGCTCGTCGACCGCATGGACGCCAATATGGCCGTACTCGAGGCCCGGAACCGCGAACTTCGCGCGAAGGTCGCCTGGATGGAAGGCGAAGCCGAAGCCCTGCGGCTCGAGGCCCGGGAATCCGGCTTGCTGGAACGCGGCGCCCTGCTCGTCAGGCTGCCTGCGGACGCTGGGCGGAGCGACGCTTACTCGACCGGCTCCCTGGTGCCGTGGGAACCATGCGGCGGGCTCGCCGACGCGGACCTCAAGCTGACCGGGCTCATCCTGGGGCTCGCGGTATTCTTCGTCTCGTTGTTGGTGCCGGACGGCGGCGTCCGCCGACGTGCTCACGGGGGGAGTCCGGAAACCGCGGGGTTCAAGCTCGAGGGAAGACCCGCCTGAAAAAGCGCACGATCGCCGACCAGAGCCGCGCAAGGAAGCCGGGGTTCCGGAGCCGCTCAAGCCGGGCGTAGCCTTCCGCGACTTCCTCGACGGGAACGGGGACGCGTTGGGCGTTCTCCTCCAACTCCAGTTCGAGCCGGGATATCCGGTCCGTCGAGTCGATCATCAGGGCATCGATGGTCGTCCAGCCGAGCTGTCGCGCGGCGGCGAGCCTCCTGCGTCCGGATACGAGCGTCTTTCGCTTGGTGACCACGATCGGATGCAGCTGGCCGTAGCGTGAAAGGCTCGCCGCCAGGTCATCGATGCCGGTCAGCTCCTTGCGGATGCGCCTGCCCACCTTGATCTCGGAAATGCGGATCCTCACCTTTCCCGGCCTCCCGGTCCTCCGTGATATGAGCGCATGTCAAGGTTAGCCCCCGGACGGCCGGACCGCAAGGCGGCCCGCGACCCGCGGAAGGGTCGCGGGGCCAGGTTCATGGCGTGGCGGCGGTCTCGTCCGCAGGGGGTGTTTCGCCCTCGGCGGGAGGAAGCGCTTCTTCCGCCGGGGATGCCTCGCCCTCTTCATCCTCGGAGCTCGAAGATCCGGCAGGAGGCGCCGGTTCCGGCGCAGGGGCGGGAGTCGTTTCGACTTCGCTTCCGGTCGAGGGCAGACCCGATCCGAGTCCGCCGAGCAAGGCTTCCAGATCGAGGCCGAGGTCGATGGTCGAATCGATATCGATGCCCGATGGGAACAGGGTGGAATCGATGGGAGGGGAAGCGAATCCACCGCCCGAGCCGTGTATGTCACAGAAGCGATCCGGTTGGGAACCGGCGAGGAAGCTCAGGGTCATCCGGCCGTCCGTGCAGGCTTCCGTCGGCAGCAATCCAGACACGGCGCAAACCGTAGCGCTGACGAGACCGGTCTGCGGCCTCGCGAACGAGCGGGGAGGCAGTCCTTCGTGGATTTCCTTCATGTAGTCGGCCCAGACGTAACGGGCTATGGTCTCGCCGGTCTGGGCGACGCCGAGCGAGTTGCCGCGCCGGTCGAAGCCGAACCAGGTTGCCGTGGCCAGATAGGGCGAGTAGCCGATGACCCAGGCATCCTCCCAGTTCTGCGTGGTACCGGTCTTGCCCGCCAGGGGTATGGTGTATTCGCCGCCCTCGGGATTCTTGTAGGTGAGATACTGGCCCTTGTCCGTCGCTCCGCGCAGGGTGCCGTAAGCGGTAACCATGGAGAGCAGGTCGGTCATGATGGCCGCGTTCTGGGGGCTGACCACCTGGTTGGCGTCGCCGCGCCGCTTCTGCTCGGCGCGCAGGTCCTTTTCGGGCTCGAGGATGATCTTGCCGCTGCGGTCCTCGACGTAGGTTATGGCGATCGGGTCGACGGCGCGGCCCTGGTTTCCGAACACGCTGTAGGCCCGGGTCATCTGGAGAGGGGTCACGCCGATGACGCCGAGGGCCAGCGGGTAATAGCGGGGGAAGGTCTGGCGCTTGTCCGCGGGATCGGTGATGCCGAGGAGCGCGCCCGCGCGGTCGATGACCGGATCGAAGCCGACCGCGTCGAGCGTGCGCACCGCCGGGATGTTGAGCGAGAGCGAGAGCGCCTTCCAGAGCAGGATCGGGCCGTAGTAGGTGCCGGAATAGTTGCGCGGAATGTACTCGGTGCCGTCCGCGTTGTAGAAGACGACGGGCTCGTCGTAGATCAGCGTCGCCATCGTCGACTTGCGGGCGTCTATGGCTGCCGAGTAGAGGAAGGGCTTGAACGAGGAACCCGGCATGAGCTTGGCCTGGGTGGCCCGGATGTACTGGCTCGCCTGCGTGTACTTGGAGCCGCCCACCAGGGCCTTGATGTGGCCCGTATCGAGCTCGAGGGTCACGAGGGCGCCTTCGACCGTGCCCTTCTCGACTTCCTTGTTGAGCTCGGCGTAGCTCGCGTCGGTGGCGCGCTTGAGCTCGCCGAGGCCGAACACCAGGGCCGCCGCGTCGATGACGGGGTTCACCCGGTAGTTGTAGTAGTCGAGCGCCCGGCTCCGGATCTCGGTCTCGCCGGCGAACCACTCCGAGAAGCCGAAACTCAGCCCCACGAGCTCGACGAGGGGCACGTAGAACGAGTCCGCCTCGCGGAGCCGGAGCGAGCTCGAGGCGAGGAATTCTCGGTTCGCGAGCTCGATGCCGCGCTTCATGTAGCGGTCGGCGGCCTTCTGGAAATCGAGGTCGAGGGTCGTATGGACGGTAAGCCCGTCCTTATATAGGTCGATCGACCCGTAGAGCAGGTCGCCGAGGGCGCGGTGCACGTACTCGCTGAACCAGGGCGCCTCGTCGGAGCGGGAGAAGAAGGCGCTTGTCGAGGCGCGGGTGTAGTCGAAGTTGTCCCAATAGTCGTCGAACGAAGCCTGGGCCTCCGCCTCGGTGGCATAGCCGGCTTCCACCATCTGGCGGAGCACCTCCCTCGAGCGGTCCCGGGAGCGGTTGGGGAAGTCGATGGGGTTGTAGGAATAGGGGCTGGACAGGGTCACCACGAGGATCGCGGACTCGGCGAGCGTGGCTTCCCGCGCGGAGTGGCCGAAATAGAATTTGCTGGCGGCTTCGAAGCCGTAGACGCCCGGCCCCATGGCCATGCGATTCAGGTAGAGCTCGAGGATCTCTTCCTTGGAATAGCGCCGCTCGAGCTGGAAGGCCCACCAAAGCTCCACGAGCTTGCGCTTGAGGCTGATGTCCGAGCGGTCCGCGTACAGGGTGCCCGCAAGCTGCTGGGTGATGGTGGAGCCGCCGCCGAGGTTGCGGCCGATCAGGCGGCCCCAGACGGCGCGGACTATGCTTTTGACGGTAAAGCCGCGATGCGTCCAGAACGTGTCGTCCTCGCGGGTGATCAAGGCGTCGACCAGATGCCTGGGCAAGTCCTTGAGGGCGATCAGCTCGCGCTTCTCCTCCGAATAGAATTCGGTTATCAGGCGGCCCTTGGAATCCAGGATCCGCGAGGGAAGGGCCGGATCGAGCTCGGTGAAGTTCTCGATGTTGATCGTGTTGACGGTCGCGGCTATCGCGACGCCGGCCCCGATCCCCGCGAGGAGGAGGATCCCGAGCGAGGCGTAGACAACGATGAGGAAGGCGCCTGGGCGCTTCCCGGCATGCTCCGTGGAGGCCATGGGGCCACACTATGCGGAAAACCTGTTCCGGGTCAACGGGCAGGTAACGGCGGCGAAAAGAAAGGCCGGTCTCTCGACCGGCCTTGCCCCGAGGGGCGTCGCAGGGGACCATAGCGAACTGGGAGGGGAGCTATGATTCGTCTCCGACAGCTTGAATATCGGCTCGGGACGATATGAATTTAATCATTCCCGACGCATTTTGCCACTTGACGCCGGAATGGTCCGCGAAATCGTTTTCCTTGGTCCGATTGACGAAGAAAAGGCGTTTCGGGTATCATACCGGTACTAAAATATCGATTCGTCATCCACCCAGGAGGTTCTCATGAAAGTAGCCATCAACGGATTCGGCCGCATCGGCCGCCTCGTCTTCCAGTCGCTCGTCGAGCAGGGCTTGCTCGGCAAGGACAAGGTCGACGTGGTCGCTGTGGTCGACGTCGCCACCGACGCGAAGTACTTCGCCTACCAGCTCAAGTACGATTCCGTCCACGGACGCATGAACGCCGGGCTCGAGACCCGGAAGAGCGATCCCGCCCTCGCGGAGGACGACATCCTGGTCGTGAACGGCCATGAAATTCGCTGCGTCATGGCGCAGAAGGAACTGAAGAACCTTCCATGGAAGCAGCTCGGCGTCGAGTACGTCATCGAGTCCACCGGCATCTTCTCCGATGAAAAAGCCTATGACCACCTCGAAGCCGGCGCGAAGAAGGTGATCATCTCCGCCCCCGCCAAGAGCAAGGACGAGAACAAGAAGATCAAGACCTTCGTCATGGGCGTCAACGAGGGCGATTACGACGGCGCGAAGCACCATGTCGTCTCCAACGCCTCCTGCACCACCAACTGCCTCGCGCCGGTGGTCCATGTCCTTCTCAAGGAGGGCATCGGCATCGAGACCGGTCTCATGACGACCATCCACTCCTACACCGCCACCCAGAAGACCGTCGACGGCGTGTCGAAGAAGGACTGGCGCGGCGGCCGCGCGGCGGCCATCAACATCATCCCCTCGACCACCGGCGCTGCCAAGGCCGTCGGCGAGGTGCTTCCGGTAACCAAGGGCAAGCTCACCGGCATGTCCTTCCGCGTGCCGACCGCCGACGTCTCCGTCGTCGACCTGACCTTCCGCTCCGAGAAGGACACCTCGATAGAAGAGATCGACAAGCTGCTCAAGAAGGCGAGCGAGACCTACCTGAAGGGCATCCTCGGATACGGGAACGAGGAGCTCGTCTCCTCCGACTTCATCCACGACGAGCGCTCGTCCATCTACGACAGCCTCGCCACCCTGCAGAACAACCTGCCCGGAGAGAAGCGCTTCTTCAAGATCGTTTCCTGGTACGACAACGAGTGGGGCTACTCCAACCGCGTCGTCGACCTGCTCCGCCACATGGGCGGCATGAAGAAGTAAGGAAGATTCAGGATGCCAGGGCCCGCCGAGAGGCGGGCCCTGATTCCATCGGGGCCGCTCGCCGGCTGCAGGCCGCTCGCCCCCAGAGACGGAGGACCGCATGCTCAGGACCATCAAGGATATCGACCTCAAGGGAAGGCGCGTTCTCATGCGCGTCGACTTCAACGTTCCGATGAAGGCCGGCGTCGTGCAGGACGACACCCGCGTCGCGGCAGCCCTGCCCACCATCAAGGCCGTGCTCGACGCGGGAGCCGCTTCGCTCGTCCTCATGAGCCATCTCGGAGACCCGAAGAAGGACGCGAAGAAGGCGCGGGAGAAGGCGGAGAAGGAAGGCAAGCCCTTCGACCTCGAAGCCTATCTCGACGGCAAGCACCGCATGAAGCCGGTGGCCGAGCGCCTCTCGAAGCTGCTCGGGAAGCCGGTCGCCGTCGCGCCGGACTGCGTCGGCCCCGAGGTCGCGCGGCTCGCGGCCTCGCTGCCCGCGGGCGGCATCCTCATGCTCGAGAACACCCGTTTCCACGAAGAGGAGACGAGCGAAGACGCGGGCAAGCGCGAATCGCTCGCGAAGGAGCTCGCGAAGCTGGGCGATGTTTTCGTCAACGACGCCTTCGGGACCGCCCACCGGGCTCACGCCTCGACCGAGACGGTCGCGCGCTTCCTGCCCGCCTACGCCGGCTTCCTCATGGAAAAGGAAGTGAGGTACCTCGAACCCCTCGTATCCGACCCGGCCAAGCCCTTCGTGGCCATCATCGGCGGCGCCAAGGTCAGCTCGAAGATCGCCGTGCTCTCCAAGCTGCTCGACACGGCCGACGTGCTCGTGGTCGGGGGCGGCATGGCCTATACCTTCCTCAAGGCCCTCGGGCATACCATCGGGAAGAGCCTGGTCGAAGACGACCAGCTCGGCGTGGCGAAGGACATCCTGGCCAAGGCCGAGCGCCGGGATGTCGAGATCGTCTTGCCCGTGGACCACGTCGGAGCCGCGGCCTTCGACGCCGCTTCGGCGCCGGTACCCGTTGACGGGGCGGACCTTCCGGAGAACCTCATGGGCATGGACGTAGGTCCGAAGACGGTGGAACTCTACCGCGAAGCCCTCTCCGACGCGCGCAGCGTGGTCTGGAACGGCCCCGTCGGCGTGTTCGAATTCGACGCCTTCGCGAAGGGCACCGAGGCGGTGGCCCGGCTCGTGGCCGAGGCCACCGCCCGCGGCGCGACCACCGTGGTCGGCGGCGGCGATTCCGTCGCCGCCGTCAACAAGTTCGGCCTCGCGGACCGCATGAGCCACGTCTCCACGGGCGGCGGGGCGAGCCTGGAATACCTCGAGGGCAAGGTCCTGCCGGGCATCGCCATCCTCGTCTCGAAGCAGTAAGGGGAGCCTTCAATGCGCAGCTATTTCATCGCCGGTAACTGGAAGATGCACAAGACCGCGGGCGAGTCGGTGGCGCTCGCCACAGAGCTGGTCTCGAAACTCGCCGGAGCGGACGCGAAGGTCATGGTCGCGCCGGCTTTCACCGCGCTACAGTCCGTCGCCGCGGTCGTGAAGGGCTCGAACGTGCTCCTCGGAGCCCAGAACATGGGGCCGGAAGAGCAGGGCGCCCACACGGGCGAGGTGTCCGTCCTCATGCTCAAGGACCTCGGCGTGAGCCACGTCATCCTCGGACATTCGGAACGCCGGCATTCCTACGGCGAGGACGACGCCTTGATCAACCGGAAGCTCCGCCTGGCCCTCAAGCACGGACTGGAACCCATCCTCTGCGTCGGCGAGACCCTCGAGGAACGGGAGTCCGGACGGCTCGAAGCCGTGGTTGGCACCCAGACCCGGGAGGGCCTCGCGGGCGTGTCGGCGGCCGAGTTCGCGAAGGTGACCATCGCCTACGAGCCGGTCTGGGCCATCGGCACCGGCAAGACCGCCACGCCGGACGACGCCGACGCGGTCCACGCCTTCATACGCAAGGTGATCGCCAGCCTCTACGGCGAGGCCGCGTCGAAAGCCGTTTGCATCCAGTATGGCGGCTCGGTCAAGCCGGACAACGCCGCGGAACTCATGGCCAAGCCCAATATCGACGGCGCCCTCGTCGGAGGCGCCTCGCTCAAGGCGGAGAGCTTCGTTCCGATCGTCAGGTTCCGGTAGGAAGGAGCGCGGCGCCGCGGACGGCCTCGCGCGCGGCGCCGCGCCTCTTGCACTTCGGGACGGAAACGGGTACTATCTCCGCCGCCTCCGCATCCCGCGCGCCGGGTCGGTTCCGAACGGTCCGCCGGGGCGCAGCACAGCAACGAACACGGAGTCTAAAGCATGGGTTTCCTGGGAATTCTCCTCCTCGTCGTCTTCGTCATCGTGGCCATCCTCCTCGTGCTCCTGGTCGTCATCCAGGACGAGGGCGGCGACAGCCTGGGCGGCATCTTCGCCGGTTCCGGCGATACGGCCTTCGGCGCGCGCGCCAGCAACGTGGTGGTCCGCGTCACGTACATATTGGGAGGCCTCTTTTTCGTCCTGGCCTTCGCCCTCGCGGTGGTCAGCCGCTCCGGTTCCGCGAACCTGGAAGCCAAGGCCCTCGAAGCGGCCGGCACCCAGGCCGTGGAGTGGTGGAACGAGACCCCCTCCGCCGGCGTGCCCGAGCTGAACCTCGAGGCCGCCCCCGCGGACACGACTCCTCTCGAGGCGCCGACCGCCGGTTCCGGCCAGTAAGGATCGTCTCGCCGCCTGCATGTCGAGCCCGCGCACCGAGCGCGGGCTCGATTCGTCGACCGGGGAGGGTTGCGCGTGGCTGACCATTACGAACTTCTCGGAGTCCCGCGCGATGCCGGCACGAGGGAAATAAAGAGCGCCTTCCGCCTCAAGGCCAAGCGCATGCATCCCGATCTGGCCCGCGGCGCCGGCGGCGCCGGCGGCGATCCGGCCATGCGCCTGCTGCTGGACGCCTACCGGACCCTCCTCGATCCCGAACGCCGCCTGGCCTATGACCGCAGCCTCCGCAAGCGCGGGGCGGGCAGGGCGGGCTATCCGGCCTTCGATTACCGGAACTGGCTCAAGGAGCGGCTGGAGGTACCGGAGTACCGGGCGAAGCTCCTGGTCTACGACCTCCTCCACGATCTGGAGGACGAGGCGCTCGAGCTGTTCGAGAGCCTCGACGGCCTCGAGGACGGCCGGCTCGAGCGCTTCTTCGAACGCTCGGAGGCCATGGACGCCGAATTCTGCATCGCCGAGGAATACGAAAAGCGCGGGCGCTTCGTCGACGCCTATCGGGTCTACCTCTCGATCTTCCGCAAGGAGCGCGAGAAGCCGGCGCTCGGCTACTTCCTCGACGTCGTGGCGCTCCGGTTCCGGCGCCTGGTGCTCGAAGGCCTGCGGACCGTGCTGGAGGACGAGCCTTATCTGGACATCCTGTCCGAGGCCGCGGAAGCGGTTCCTGACGACCATGACGCGGCCCAGCTGCTCCGGAGGAAGGCCGAGCTGCTCCTGCGCCTCGGTTCCCGCGCGGGCGCGAGCGAGGCGATCGCCGAGGCGCGCGGCCGGTATCCGAGGCTCGCGGGCCTCGGCGCCCTTGAAAGGAAAGCAGCCTCGAGCCTCGCCCGCTCGGCGACTGCTTGAAGAAAGAGCGTGCTTCGTATACCTTTGCGCGAATCGTTTGTTTGATGACGACGGGTCAGACGCCCGTCCATCACGCGCATCCAGGAAGGTCCGCCATGAATCGTTTCCTCCCGGCCGTCGTCGCCGCATTGCTCCTCGCCGGCGCCGCCGGCGCCCAGGCAACCCTCATCGACGCTCCCGTGGCCACGGTGAAGCTCATCCGCTCGGAGGTTCTCGGACAGCGCCAGTTCTCCCGCGACGTCGAAGTCATGGAGAAGGCGCTCGGACGCAAGCTTGCTCCGGAGGAGAAGCGGCAGTACCTCGAGACCAAGATCAACGACATGCTCTTCTTCCAGATGTGCGAGCGGGACAAGCTGTTCGCTTCCGAAACCGAGATTGACGCCTATATCCAGAAAATGCGGGAACAGACGGCCGCCTCCCTTTCCGACGCCCAATTCGAGGCGGCGCTGAAGGCGCAAGGCATCGATCTCGCCGAGCTCCGCAAATCCGCCCGGCAGCAGATACTTTTCCAGAAGTACATCGAGAGCTACCGCAAGGCCGATCTCGAAAGGCTCAAGGCGCCGACCGCCGACGAGGTCATCGCCGCCTACGAGCTCAACAAGGTCAGCTATGTCAGGCCGGATTTTGTCCGGGTCAGCGTCCTCTACGTAGACACCAGGTCCATGGACGCCGCGGGCCGGGCCAAGGCCAAGTCCCTGATGCTCGACCTTGCGGCCAAGGTCCGCGAGAATCCCGCCCGCTTCGACGAGCTGCTCGTCAAGGCTTCCGACCCGAGCTCGGGCTATCGCGGCACCAACTCGCTCTACGTCTCGCGCACGCCCCAATCACTGCAGAGCTGGGGCCAGCAGTTCATGGACTCGGCCTTCGGCCTCAAGGCGGGCCAGATCGGCGAGCTCATCGAGAACGAGGCCGGCTACCAGTTCATCCGGGTGAACGAGGTGCTTCCGCAGAAGCAGCTGACCCTCACCGACCCCTACCAGCTCGGGCAGGCGGCGACCGTCCAGGACTTGATCCGGTACCAGCTCTTCCAGGCCGCCCAGCAGAAGCTGCTCGCCGACATCATGGAGAGCCTCATAGCCGAGCTCCGAAAAGCGGCCGCCGTCAAGATCTTCGAAGAGAACCTGAAGTAGGGGGAGCTGATGGCTTCGCGCCGCAAAGGCAGGATACTCGCGTTCCAGGCACTCTACGCCTGGGACGTGGCCGGCACGCCGCTGGACGAGCTGCTCGACTTCGCCTGGCTCGACGAGGACAAGCGAGCGGCTCTCGATGACGAGGTGCGCGTTTTCGCCGGACTCATGATCGCCGGCACCATAGGAGACATCAACCGGATCGACGAGTCGATACGCCGCAGGCTCGAGCATTGGACCTTCGAGCGCCTGAAGCGTGTGGAACTCGCCATACTCCGCATCTCGGTATGGTCCTTGCTCGAGCAGGCGGACATCCCCGCGCAGATCACCATCGACGAGGCCATCGAGATCGCCAAGGAATTCGGATCCGAAGATTCGTACAAATTCATCAACGGAGTGCTGGATGGGGTCTGGAAGGCGGAGCGGAAGGCCGACTGAGCCCGGAGAGGGCGAAGTCCGCCGCGCCGGAACGGGTGTCCCTTCCGGCTTCCTCCCGTCCTTGCTCGTCTCGTCGCTTGCGCTCGCGCTCGTATCCTGCGCCCCCTCCCGAAGCTTTGACGAACTGCTCCTTCTGCTCGACTCGGCCGGGGCGAGCGATAGACCCGCGCTTTACAAGGAAGCATCCCGCAAGGCGGCTTCGGCGCGTGACCAGCTCAGGCTCGTGGCGAGCGCCAGGAGCGGCGACGGCCCCGGGCTCTACGGCGAGGTGGTCGAGCGCGCTTTCGCGGCCTTCCCCAAGCATCCCGCGCTGGCCTACATAGCCGCGTCATCTCGCCTCGACTCCGGCCGACCGTCGGCCGCGCTGGAGATTTTCGACGGCCCCCTGTCGCCCGCCGAAGCCCCCGAGCTGTTCGCGCTCGCCTGGATCGGCTTTGCGCGGGAAGCGCTGAGGACCGGAGAGCTTCCGCCCGACCCGGGCTCGGCTTCGCTCGGCCTGGTCGCCGAAGCCCTCGGAAGCCCGGAACCCCTCGTCGCCGCCGCCGTCTTCTCGCTCGGACGAGGGGACTCCTTCATGGCCGAGCGCTACCTCGACGCCGCCTCGAAGCTCGGTGCCGCCGCGCCCGGACTCGCCTGGGAGCTCGGACGCTTCGATCTCGTGCTCTCCTCGCCGATCCCCGAGGATCCCGAACCGGGAACGCCCGAAGCGGGGAGAAGCGCGAGGGCGACCGAGCTGGCGCGTCGTGCCGATGCCGCGCTGCTTTCAGGGCGCGTCGAGCTCGCGGAGCGGTATTACCTCGACCTCATAACCGAAGCGCCCTCGTCCTCCTGGAAGGCTTGGGAAGCCCTGGCCCTGCTTGCCGAAGGGTGGCGGCCGGACCTCTCGGCGCGCCGCGGCGAACGGGCGTTGCCGGGAGGCCGCCCCGACGCGGAGACGGCCGCGCATCGGGATGCGCAGCTAGCCTCGCGCTTCTCCAAGGTCCCTGAGGCCGTATTGGCGAGGGCTACCCGTCTTTCCCGCGACGGCCGGACCGCCGAGGCCATCGCCCTCCTCGCCAGCCTGGGCAAGCGTCCGGAGGCCTTGCTGGTATCGGCCGCGGCCAGATTGCGCGGAGGCGATCCAGCCCGGGCCGCGCTCGACGCGCTCGCCGCCGTCGAATCCGCCCCCGACGATCCGGCGACGCTCGACGCGGCGATCTCGCTGCTCGTCAGGGCCGGAGAACCCTGGATGGCGGTCCTTGCCGCACGGCGCGCCACCTCCCTCGAAGGCGCACCCTCCGGCGCCTGGTTCGCGAAGGCGCTCGAGGCGACCACCGCGGGCCGGCTCGAGGAAGCGGTGGGAATCCTGGAGGCGGAAGGCGCACTCCAGGAAGGGCCCGCCTCGACGGCCTCGCTCGCGCTCCTGCTCAGGGAGTCGGGCCGGCGGCTGGAAGCGGCGGAGCGCATCGGCGCCGATGGCGGCGTGGTGCGGCCGCTCAATGAGGACAGCGTGCGCCGCGCGGCGGCTTCGTTCGTGGCGGAAGGCATCGAGGCCGTCGCGATCTGCTTCATCAACTCCTACGCC
>JAKLEE010000330.1 GCA_022703215.1 Spirochaetota bacterium
ACGCGAGCTACCGCCACCGCGATCCCGGCATGGACCGGGAAAGCGCCATCGCGAGCTTTCTGCGCTACGCGCGCGCCAAGGTCCATGGCCCGATCTCCATCGACATCTACGGGTCGAACGGCTGGTACCGCTCCGGCGCGAGGACCGGGCAGGACCTGGAGCTGCTCGCGCGCTACGTCGACGTGGTGAGCCCCATGTTCTATCCTTCGCACTTCGCCCAGGATTTCCTGGCGCACGAGCCCGCGGAGCTCCGTCCCTGGCGCATCTACCACCTGGGCACCCTGCGGGGCAGGACCATCTCGCGCGACCGCGTGGTCATCCGGCCCTACGCCCAGTCCTTCTTCCTGGACGTGGCCTACGATCGCGCCTGGTACGGCAAGCGCTATGTCGAGCTCCAGACCCTGGGCGTCCGCGACGGGGCGAACGCGGGGCTGACATACTGGAACAACGTGGCCCGCTACGACGAGGTGCCGAAGCTCCTGCTCGGGACCGACCGGCGCCTCGCCCTCGCCCCCTCCGCCGACGGCCCGGACTGAGGTTCCGGGCGAAGCGGGAGAGAGATCGGGAACGCGCGTTTTTCCCCCGCCCCCTTGAACTTTCCGCCGCGCCGGACCTATGCTCGTCTCCATCACGATCAAGGCAAGGAGGCCCGTATGCGAAAGCTCGACGGCGCCCCGATCCATGATCAGCGGGCGTCCGCCCCGTAGCGGCGCACCGTTCTATATAAAAGAAGCTGTCCGGAAGGTCCGCGAGGACCTTTTCGGACAGCTTCGTCATTTTCCGGTCCGCTATCAGCGCAGCGATCCGCGCCGCGGTCCGCTCAGTACCCGAGGCGCGCCCCGACGATGACGACGGTGAAGTCCGAGAGGCTCGGCTTGCGGCGCAGGATCTGGTAGACCCGGCAGATTCGCGTGGCGCCCTCGCAGTCCTCGCAGAGCCCGGTCTTGACGCAGGGATTGGTCTTGTCGAGGCGCTTGTTGTTCATGGGGCTGGCGTAGCTCTCGATGCGGGCCATCGCCTCGTCGAGGTCGCGGACGATCTTGTTGACGCCGACCACCACCACGGTCTTGGCCGGGCCGAAGGTCAGCGCCGCCACGCGATTGCCGTTGCCGTCCACATTGACGATGTCGCCCTCGAGGGTGACGGCGTTCGATCCCGAGACGAATACGTCGCAGGTGAGCTGGCGGCGCAGGACGGCGAGCTTCCCGTCAGGGGAAAGACCCTGCGCGTTGTGGTCGAGGATCTCGGCGCCGAGCTCCTTCGCCTTTTCCTGGATGCCGAGGGCCTTGACCGTCATGGAGCCGCCGAAGCCGACGGTCTTGCCCTTGGCGATGAAGGCCATTACCTTTTCGACCGCCTCTTCGGGCGTGGCGGCGAAGACCGCGTCGAAACCGTTCTTCTTGAGGACCTTGACGGCGGCCTCGCCGAGGGTGGCGTCGTGCCAGGCGTCGACCTGCGGAGTCGGGTTCATGCTGTGGCCTCCGGACTGCGTGGGATGCGGCGCTCATTCGGGAGTCGCCGCCCCAACGATAGCGCCCGGGGTGCCGGGTGTAAAGCGGCGCTTCCCCCGGCGGGGCCCTCAGTCCCCGGAGCGGGCGTAGAGCCGCGTCATCCTTGCAAGCTTTCCGGCCAGCCCCGCGTCGAGGGCGTCGGACTCGAGGCGCCAGGCCCAGTTGCCGCCCAGCGTGCTCGGAATGTTCATGCGGGCCTCGGTGCCGAGGGCGAGCAGGTCCTGGGCGGGAATGACGGCCAGGTCGGCGACGCTCTTCAGTGCCTCGCGCACGAGGCCTTCCACAAGCTCGGCCGAACCCGCGGAGGACGGCAGGCCCAGGTACTCGGCCATGAAGGCGCGCTCGTCGGCGCCGGCCTTGTCGAGCCAGCCGCGGGTGGTGTCGTTGTCGTGGGTACCCGAATAGACGACGCATTCGCGCGGGTAGTTGTGGGGCAGGAAGGCGTTGTGCGGATCGAGTCCCTTGCCGCCCTCCTTGAAGTCGAAGGCGAACTGGAGGATCTTCATGCCCGGCAGGTCGAAGCGGTCGCGCAGGTCGCGGACTTCCTCGGTTATCAGTCCGAGGTCCTCGGCGATGATGGGGAGCTCATCCCCGAGCTCGGCGCGTATGGCCTTGAAGAGCTCGTGCCCCGGCGCCTTGCGCCATTCGCCCTTGCGCGCGGTCTTTTCGCCCGCGGGCACCGCCCAGAACGCCTCGAAGCCGCGAAAATGGTCGATGCGCACCACGTCGTAGAGCCTGAGGGCCGCGCGCATGCGGTCGATCCACCAGCGGAAGCCCGAGGCTTCGTGCGCCTTCCAGTCGTAGAGCGGGTTGCCCCAGAGTTGGCCGTCCGCGGAGAAGTAATCCGGCGGGACTCCGGCGACGTCGATCGGCGCTCCGTCTTTCTTGAGGAGGAAGAGCTCCCGGTTCGCCCAGACGTCCACCGAGTCGGCGGCGACGAAGATCGGGATGTCGCCGACTATCTTGACG
>JAKLEE010000331.1 GCA_022703215.1 Spirochaetota bacterium
AGCCGCTCGCCCGAGACGCTCTCGAAATTCCAGACCTCGACCTTGTCGGCGCCGAAGCGCTCGACCGCGTGGACGAGGACGCGCTTCGCGAAGGCGATGGAGCCGTGGAGGCCGTTTTCCTCGGAGCCGGTGAGCGCCATCAGGAGGAGCGGCGCGTCCGGTGCCCGCTCCCCGGCGCCGGCCAGGTCGTCGAGGCAGGCGAAGGCCGCGGCGACGCCCGAAAGGTTGTCGTTGTAACCCTGCACGTAAGGCAGGTTGGAGGACTCGAGGGCCTTCGCCATCTCGAGCGAGGCGAAGGAGAGTCCCACCAGCCAGAGCGCGCCGAGGCCGAGGGCCGCGGCGATCGTGCCGGTCGCGTCCGGCGGGGCCAACGCGTCGAGGGCCAGGACGCCCCCGAGGGCGAGCGCGCAGCCGAGGTAGCTCGCCGCGGGGATGATGGCGAAGCCCGCCTTGAGTATGGAAGCGAGGGTGCCGCTGCCCATCAGGGCCGGCGCCTCGGGCAGGGCCCGCGCCGAGTCGTAGTGCGCGGCGAGCACCGCCAGCTTCCGGCCGAGGGGGTTCGAGCCGGGCGGGTCGGACGGCGCGGCTCCGCTCGCGAGGCGGAAGCGCTCCTTCCACCAGGCTGCCTCGACCTCGTACGGGCCGTCCCCGACCCGGTCGCGGCCCGGGCGCGGCGCCTCGGGCAGCTCGTCGACGATGACGTTGCCCGACTCGAGGTTGGGGGTGAGGAAGCTGAACACGCTCCAGCCCGTCGCGCCCGGAAGGAAGCGGGCGATGAAAAGCGCGAGGGCGCCGAGCGCGGAGACCGCGAGCGAGGCCTTCGGGATCATGAAGGCGCCGATGCGCGCGAGGGCGGGGTGGGCCGCGAGCTCGGCCGCCTGGCCGTACTCGCCGAGCCAGACGCGGCCGAGGCCGACGAGGGGCGGCAGGAGGGCGAGGGCGACGAAGATGACGCCGTGCGCCGCGATGTTGGCGGCCCCGCTCGAGAGGTCGACCGCGAAGCCTTGGTGCGATACGCGGAAGCGGGGAGCGAAGCGGGCCTCGGCCTGCTCGAGGAGGAGCCGCGCGGCCCGGCGCTCGTGGTAGGTGCCGCTCGCCCGGTCAGGCAGGGGCCGCATGCGCGCGAAGATCTCGCGGATGAGCTCGAGGGCGACCGCCTTCCGGCCGCGGCCGGCGCGGGTCCGGGGTTCCGGAGGCGACGAGGGCGCGAGGGCCGGAGGCGACTTGAACTTCATGAAGCGGCTTCGGTGGGTGCCGCGGCGATGGCGTAGACCTTGACGGCCCCGCTCTTGCCCTTGAGCCGCGCGAGGAAGGGTCCTTCGCGGATGAATTCCGGCGGGCAGGAACGGGCGCAGTCCTCGCCCACCAGGATGGGCTTGCCCACCTGCCGGGTCAGGTTCTCGAGGCGGCTCGCGATGTTGACCGCGTCGCCCATGGCCGTGTACTCCATGCGCCGATCGGTGCCGACATTGCCGAGGATGACCTCGCCCGAGTTGACGCCGATGCCGTAGCCGAATTCCCAGTCGACGCCGAGCGACTTGACCCAGGCGTCCATGGTGGCGAGCGCGCGCTCGAGGGCCACGGCGCAGCGTATGGCGTTCTCGCGGTGCTTCTCGTCGCGCGAGGGGGCGCCGAACACCACCATGATGGCGTCGCCGATGAATTTGTCGATGAAGCCGCCGTGCATGGTGATGGTGTTGATGCAGACGTCGAAGAAGTTGTTGAGCACCATGATGAGGGTCCGCGGGTCGACCTTCTCCGCGAGCGGCGTGAAGTTGCGGATGTCGATGAACATGATGGTCGCCTCGCGGCGCTCGCCCTCTAGGGCGATCTCGCGCGAGAGGATGCGCTCCACGAGCTCCTCGGACACGTAGCGGCCGAACATGCTCTTGATGTGCTCCTTCTCCGCCAGCTGGCGCATGGAGTCCTCGAAGAGCCGGTCGAAGTGCCGCGAGGCGGCCGCGCCGATCCAGCCGGAGCCGGCCAGGAACACGGCCTTGATGGCCTCGTTCACCAGGTCGTTGCGGATCGAGAGGGCGCCGGCCTTCATCGTGATGCCGAAGGAGCCCTCGAATTCCATGACCAGGATCATGACGGCGTAGGCGGACGCCGCGAGCAGGCCCGTGTAGAGCGAGTTGGCCGGGTCGTGGCGGCGTATGGTGAAGAGGATGATGGGGAAGTACACCGCGAAGGCGCTGGTCGACACGAGGCTGGCCACCGACGACTCCGGCGCGAAGCGCGTCAGGTAGATGCTCGCCGAGATCATCAGCACGTCGACGGTGGAGGAGAGGAAGCCCCACACGCGGCGGTAGCCCGAGCGCCTGACCGCGAGCAGCATGCCCACCGTGTAGAGGGTGGCGACGCCGACCGCGATCATGTTGGCTATGTCCGAAATGCTCCAGTAGCCCGCCTGGACCACGAAGGGAATGACCATCAGGGTGGTCAGGGCCAGGAGCACGCC
>JAKLEE010000332.1 GCA_022703215.1 Spirochaetota bacterium
TGCGTGCTCTTGGCAATGACGGGGCGCTGCTCGATCAGCCAGAGCTTCTTGTTCTCGATGGTGAAACGGATCTGGCGGATCTCGCGCAGGCGGTCCTCGAGCGTCCAGGCCATCTTCTGCAGGGCTTTGAGGTGGACCGGGTCGATGGCGTTGATGTCCTTTCCCGAGGCGCCGATCTCGTTGAAGCGCTCCTGGTAGAACTCGCCCTGGACCTTCTTTTCGCCGGTAACCACATTGCGGGTGAAGAAGTCGCCTGAGGCCGAGTCCTTTCCGTAGTTGCCGTAGACCATGGGCTGGATCAGGATCGCGGTGTCCTGGTCATCCTGGTCGTCCAGCTCGAGCATCCGGGAGATTCGGGTCAAGGCGATGGAGAGCTGGCTCCAGGGATCATCGAAGAAACCTTTCGGGAAGAGCGGAGCGTATTCGGCGATCAGCTCGGGGGCCTTGGCCTTGAGCCTCTCGGCGTCGAGATCCTTGCCGGCTTTTTCGAGGGCCAGGCGGATCTTCGCCAGATCCTTTTCGCGCTTCTCGAGCTCGGCAAGCCGTTCCTCGATTCGGAGCATGCCGCGGACCAGGAAGAGGACCTCGTGGGCGCCGAAATTGTCGCCCACCCATGAATCGAAACCGTCGACTGTGGACACGGTGAGGCCGAAGTTGTGGAGCGTGGGATAGTTCGAAATGGCCAGGTTCGGGGATATGACGATCTTGTACAGCAAGGGATTTTTCGGATCGCCGACCTTCTTGCCGACGATGCCCTCGACCTTCCGGAAGAACGGCTTGAGCGTCTCCGTTATCGGCATTCCCGCGAGGTGGCTCGCGACGTCGGTGTCGATGACGAAACCGGGAAGGATGGGAAAGCCGAGCTCCGCGAACTCGTTGGCCTGGCGGCCCCTCATTCCGAGCTTCTCCTGCGGCACCGTCTTGCGGATCGTGTCGGTCTGGCTGAAATAATGTACGTTGGCTTTCATGGCGCTTACCCCCGATCCCTAGAAAAGCATGAGGACCGCGTTGACCGGTCCGCGCAGGAACGCTTCGAACATGGGGCTCGCGCCCTGCTTGAGGTACCGGAGGAGCTTCGGGACGTCCGTGATCTCCTCGCCCTTCACGGCGAACTGTATGGTGCTGCCGTGCTTGACCTTTCCCCACTTGAAGAGGGCGTTCAGGTTCGTGATCCTTTCGCCGTCATAGTAGACGAGTACCTCGAGGCCCGGGTGCCTGGTGGTGTAGCTTGCGATGATGCGCTTCCATGCCTCGACGTTGCCGTTGTGGAACAGCTCGTTGGTTACCGGCACGCTGTACATCGGCGTGATCCGGGCCCCGGGCCGGGGGCCTTCGGCGAGGGTTTTGGGCGGTGCTGCCGGAGCAGGGATCGGCGCGGCCTTCGCCGACGCCGCGGCGGATTTCGACACACGCCCCGGCTTCCGTGGGGCGGCCTTCGCTGTTGTCTTCGGTCCGCGCCCGCCGCCGGCCGCCTTGGCCGGCTTGGGAGCCTTCCAGGCGCAGTCGCCCTTCAGGAACGCCGCGTCGATCTTGGGCTTTCCGCCCGCGAACAGCTCGCAGAGGGCCTTGGCCGCTTTCTGGGCAAGCGCCTTCTCCGAATCCTTTCCGTAGCAGCCGGCGTAAACCACCACCAGCTCGTGCCGGGCCAGCCGCTCGAGCTTGGACATGTGGGCCGGATTCTTCGGATTCAGGGCCAGGACGCCCAGGTCGGGGTGGTGGTAGACGACCACGAGGTCCACGGCGTTCCAGGCGCCCACGGTGTCGGCCACGACAGTCGGATCGGGCACCGTGCCGTCCAGGTTGGCAGCCTGGCTCGCGTACGCGAAGCGCTCGCCGAGCATCATGGAGACGGCCGGCAACACCTCGTCGGAATCGATGGCCTTCTCCGCGAGCAGCTCGTCGAGGACGTCGGCGAGGTTTTCCTTCCCGGCCACGCGCTCGACGGCGGAAACGACCGCCTTGATATGCCGTACGGAGGAGTTGAACCCGTTCCGCGTGGCGAGGCTCTCATACTGGACGGCGACTGCGCTCACTTGATACCTCCGAAAGCAAAAAGGCCCCCCGGGCAGTCCGGGGGGCCCGATCGATCAAACTATAATCAAACCTCGTTGATCCCGCCAGAGCCGCGGCGCTTTCCGCGGGCTCCGGACTTCGCGGTCTTCTTCGCCGCGTCCACGACGCTCAGCCCCTTGTAGTCCGCATGTTCCTGCACCAGCTTCTCCAGGTTCACGTACTGCCCCAGCTTCATCGGATCCGCCAAAAGCAGCTTCATCCGGTCGTTCACCTGCGCCATCCTGTCCTGCAGTTCCTTCGTCGCCGCCACCTTCGCGCCCTTCTTAGATTCTTTGATCGCCGCAGGCGTGCCCGCGATCACGAGCGGAGCCGTGTAAACACCCATGCCGGCGACGGTCAGATTAACCGGACCGGTGTGCTGCGCCGCCTCGACGATCAGGTT
>JAKLEE010000333.1 GCA_022703215.1 Spirochaetota bacterium
GGTGGTCTCGGTATGCGTGTTGGCGACGAGGGGGCCGAGCGTCTCGAGCATGAAGCGCTCGATGGGGCCGTAGAGGCGCCCGGAGGCCGTCCAGTCCGCGTAGACGAGCGGGAGCCTGCGGCCGTCGGGAACGGGTACCTCCGCGTCGATGCCGACGATGTTGGCGCGGTACGGGGCGAAATGGGATTCAAGGCTCACGGCGACCTCCGGCTACGGTTCCACTCTTGCCGCGATTCGGCGGAATCGTCAACACGGGAAACGAGGACGGATCAAGGATGACCGGGCGGCGCATCCGCCGTCGCGGCCGGAGGGGCGGACGGAGGCGCGGAGGATCCGAGGTCCCGTTCGAGGAAGAGTTTGACGAGATCCGCGTCGAGCCGACCCATGGCGGCTTCCTCGCGGAGGATACGCCCGCAGAGTTCCGGCGGCAACGCCTTTTTGTACGGCCGGTCGCTCGCTGACAGGGCGTCCCACACGTCGCAGACGGCCATGATGCGCGACCCCATCGGGATCTTGTCTCCTGAAAGGCCGCGCGGGTAGCCGGAGCCGTCGAGCATCTCGTGGTGGCTCAAGGCCAGCTCGGGCACGCGGGAAAGCTCCGGCGGCCAGGGGATCTTCGAGACGAAGTCCCAGGTGTACTGCGCGTGCGCCTCGACGAGCTTGCGCTCGGCCTTGTTGAGCGAGCCGCGGCGGACGGCGAGGCTCTCCGCCTCCTCGTCGGTCAGCACCGGCGGCGGCGCCTCGTCGAGGGCTGCCGAGAGCGCCGCGGGAACGCCGAGCGAACGGAGGCGCGCGATCTCGGCGTCGGCGTCCAGTCCGGTGGGCGAGGGGCTCGCGAGGATGCCGACGAGCTCCTCGGCGGCTAGCAGGGACTCCACGGCGCTTGCAGCCCCGGCGCGGGCGTCCGCCGCCTCGTCGGGGTCGTCGCAGCGCGAAGCGACCCGCGACTCGGCGAGTTCCACCAGCCTGCGGAAATAGCGGAGGCGCAGCTTGAGGTAGTCCTCGTCGCGCGGCATGAGCTTGCGGGCCTTGAGCAGGATCGAGCCCTCGACCAGCACCTTGCCGAAGTCGTGGAGCAGGCAAGCGTAGCGTAGCTCGGTCAGGGAGTCGCCTTCGAAGTGGACGGCGGCGAGGGGGCCTTCGGCGCTTTCGTGGACGGCGGCAGCCAGGGCGAGCGCCATGCGCGCCACCCGTTCCGAGTGACCGCGGGTGGCGGGGTCGCGGGCCTCGATGGCGGCGACGCTGGCGGCCACGAGCGAGTCGAACTGATCGCGGAGCCGGCGGACCATGCGGCCGTTCTCGAGGGCGATGGCGGCCTGTGCCGCGACCGCCTCCATGAGCCCCTCGTAGCGCTTCTTGAAAGGCACCACGCGGCGCTCGAAATCGGCCTCGTCCTTGAGCATGACCCGGTCGGAGGCGCCATCGCTTTCCTCGCCCGGGGCTTCCTTCGAGTTGATGAGCTGGACCACGCCGAGCACGCGGCCCTTGTGGTCGCGCATGGGCACCACGAGCATGCTGCGCGTGCGGTAGCCGTAGTCGCGGTCGAAGCCGCGGTTGAAGACGTAGGGTTCGGCGGGGTCGATTTCGTAGACGTAGGGAAGGTTGAGCGTCGCGCCGGTGAGCGCGACGTAGCCCGCGATCGAGCGGCGGTCCGCGGGCATGACGAACTCCTCGTAGGGCAGCTCGCGCGAGTG
Organism: Spirochaetota bacterium; assembly: GCA_022703215.1. Taxonomy (GTDB): domain Bacteria; phylum Spirochaetota; class Spirochaetia; order Treponematales; family UBA12059; genus JAFGNN01. The sequence continues at coordinate 1,695 of JAKLEE010000333.1, forward strand.
CGTGCGCGTCCAGGCGAAGCGCAGCAGGTGCCGATCGCCCTCGTCCTCCACGAGGAAGATGGAGCCGGCGTCGGCGCCGGTGATGTCCATGCTGGCTTCGAGGATGAGGCGGATGAGCGCGTCGGGATCCTTTTCCGAGGCCAGGGCCCGGCCTATGTCGATCAGTCGGCGCTGGTCCCGGTAGGCGTCGATGAGTTCCGCGATGTCGTTCGAGTCGATGCCGTCGTCGGCGGAGAGCGAGGCGACGAAATCGTCCATCAGGCCTCCATGCCGAGCTCGCGGAGCTCGTCGTCCGGGGGGGCGGTTTCCGCGCCTCGGGGACCGAATCCGAAGCGGCGCGGTTCCGGCGCGGGGGCGCCGGAAGCGATGAGGACGGACGGCGCGAGCACGGGAAGCGCTCGCCCCCCGCCATGAAGATAGAAGATCCAGGCTTCGCACTCAATGCCGTGGATGGCGGCGACGGCTTCGCGGTAGCAGGAGAGTTGGGATTCGTGGCGGACGGGGTCGAGGGAGCGGTCGGTCTTGTAATCGACGATGATGGCGCGCCGGACGCCGTCCGGACCTTCCTCGACGAACACGAGGTCGGCGACGCCGCGGGCGACGGTACCGTCGTCGAGGCGCACGAGCAGGCGGAGCTCGGTCTCGCGCTCGCGGGAGGCGGCAGCGCGCTTGCCGAGCGGCGAGTCCAGGAAAACCGCGGCGAGCGAGCGCGCACGGGAAAGGGACAGATCTCGC
>JAKLEE010000334.1 GCA_022703215.1 Spirochaetota bacterium
GAAAGCCGTGCGGCTCTCAGTCGCCATGATGGCCCACCCCGCCCGCACGGCTTCGGTGACGCGTATGCTCGCCGCCCTCGACGGTGACGTATCCGTGGTGTGGGACAAGCGGAACAACCGTTGGGATACGGGCCGCCGCGCCATGTCCGCGTACGACCCGAAAGCGACCCACCACGCCGTCATCCAAGACGACCTCTACGTGTGCCGCGACCTGTGCGCCGGGTTGCAGGAGGCGCTGACGCACATCCCGCGCGACGTGCCGCTGTGCGGCTACGTGGGCCGCGTGCGCCCGTACCGTCAGCTCATCGACGCCGCAGTGGAGCGCACCGCCGGGCGTAAAGTCTCGTGGCTGACCATGCACGTCCTAGCGTGGGGGCCTCTGGTCGTCGTCCCGGTCGCGGCTATTCCCGAGATGCTGGCCTACTGCGACACGCTCAAGCGGCTGGAAAACTACGACCTCCGGCTGAGCCGCTTCTGGGGCCTCGAACGGCGCTCGCTTGTCTGGTACACGTGGCCCTCGCTCGTAGACCACGCTGACGGACCCTCGATGGTCCCCGGCCGGGCGGGAGTAGACCGCGCCAAGGGCGCGCGTCCGCGCGTCGCGCACAACTTCATCGGCGAGGACGCCTCGGCGCTGGACCTCGACTGGACGGGCGACGTTATCGAGGTCAGCAAGCAGGGCCAGCCGCTCCGCCAGCTCGGCGGTCCGCGCCGCCGCGCCGCCCACCCGCCCATCGTCAGGAGGTAGAGACGTGCCTTTGTACGAGCTGCCGCACACTGGAGGACTCACCATCTGGCGTCCGTATTCGCGCCGCCTGCGCGTCGTGACGCCGCCCCGAGAGAAGCCCAAGACGAAGCGCCGCACGACGAAGCCCAAGACGCCACCGCCGCTGACCCTCCGGGTCGCTCCGGTGCACGTCGAGGGCGACGACGCGGCGGGACAGGATGAGCGATGAGTGCCGTGGCCTACGCGACCGCCGCAGAGTACGAGACGTGGAGCGGGCAGAGCGCGCCGTCCTCTATCGAGCGGCTGCTCACGCGCGCCTCTGGGCTGCTCGACGCGACGGTCACCGCTTCGTTCGTGGTCGACTCCGACAGCGGCTTGCCCGCCGACGCTGCCGAAGCTGAGGCGCTACGCGACGCTGCCTGCGCGCAAGTGAGGTTCTGGGTGGAGACCGGCGAGGAGCACGATATCGACGGGCTGGCCGGCACGGCGGTCACCGTGGGTGGCGTCTCAGGCGTCCGCCCTCCGGTCCTCGCGCCGCAGGCGCGGCGCATCCTGAGGAGGGGGCTGCTCATATGATGCCGACCGCCCTTCTCCGGCAAACGGTACGCGTGGAGCCCTACGCGGGCGAAGCCGCTTCGGGACCGCTGTACGACGCCAGCGCGAGCTACCCGGCGCGCGTCGAGCCGGGGCGTCGGCTCGTGCGCTCCACCGAGGACGCGGCTGTCGTCTCGGACGCCGTGGCCTACCTGCGCCCGGACGCCGTGGTGGCCGTGGGCGACCGCGTGACCGTCTCCGGCATCGTCTACCGCGTGCTGGCCGTGGACGCCGGGCGCGGGCTCCTGCGCGACGAGCTGCTGCGCGTGTCGCTGGGAAGGAGCGCGAAGTGAAGGGCCTGCGCGGTGTCTACGTCGTGAACGACAAGACGGACGAGGTGATGGCGCGCATCCGCGCGGCGGCGGCGCAGGCGCTTACGGACGGGGCCGGGGAGCTGCTGCGTATCGCCAATGAGACGGTGCCCCGGCAAGAGGGCGTCTTGCAGGACTCCGGCACCGTTATTCCGGCGACGCCGGAGGGCTTGAAAGCGCAAGTCGGCTACGGCGGGGAGGCTGCGGCGTACGCCGCGCGCCAGCACGAGGAGACGACGTGGCGGCACGCGCCGGGACGGCGGGCCAAGTGGCTGGAGTTGGCCGCGAGGGAAGACGGGCCGCGCATCATGGAGTGGGTCGGCGAGCGCATAAAGGCTGAGTTGCCGTGATTACCCGGGCGCTCGCCAAGTACCTCGACGCGGCCGGGCTCGTGACCTACGAACCCGCCGGGCTCGGCGACTGCTTCCTAGAGCACCTGCCGGACACGCCGGACGCGGCCGTGATGCTGCTTTCGACCGGCGGCAATCCGCTCGGCGCGGCTGCGACCTACGGCTGGGACGAGCCGACCGTACAGGTCATGGTGCGGGGCGTACCGGAAGACCCAGAGACGCCGCAAGCGGCAGCGCAGGCCATCTACGACGAGCTACAGGGCCTCCGCTACGTGACGCTTGACGCGGGCGGAGACGACGAGGTGCGGCTCTGCTCCTGCTCGTCGCTCCAGACCGCTCCCTTCAACCTCGGGCGCGACGAGAAGGGCCGCTATCGCTTCACGCTCAACTTCGCCCTGCACGTCAGGCGAGAGACGGAACACCGCGACTGAAAGGAC
>JAKLEE010000335.1 GCA_022703215.1 Spirochaetota bacterium
CCCCGCGCGGCCCGCGCGCTGTACGGCAGACGCGTTCGAAACGCGCGATGTCTCTCGGTGGTCCATGCCAGTGCGCGGGGAGAAGCGGACGCGCCGCTCGTAGCCGGTATCGACCACGGCGCGGACGTCCTCGATGGTAAGGCTCGACTCGGCCACGTTGGTCGAGAGCACGACGCGCCGCGCGGCTCCGGCGCTGTTTCGCACAACTCGTTTCTGCTCCTCGGGCGGGAGGCTCCCGTGCAGTATATCGATCGCCCCGCGCGCGTGGCCCGCGTTCGACAACGCCTCCGCGGCGCGGCGTATCTCGCCGTAGCCGGGCAGGAACACCAGCACTCCGCCGTCGCCCACGCGGTCGAGCGCCTCAAGCGCAAGGCGCGCCGCCCCCTCTTCCATGCGCTCGCGCGGCCGGGGCGGGCGGTGCTCGACGCGCACCGGATGGCTCCTGCCGGGGACCTCCACGCGGGGCCATTCGCCGAACGCGGAGGCGAAACCCTCCGACGGCAGCGTCGCCGACATCAGCATGACGCGTAGGTCGCCGCGCAGGTGCCGCCGGCAGTCCCATGCGAGCGCAAGCGCGAGCTCGGCCATGAGGCCGCGCTCGTGGAACTCGTCGAAGACGATAGCGCCGTAGCCCTCCAGCGCCTGATCCGACTGGATGACGCGCACCGCCACGCCGTCGGTGACAACCTCGAGGCGGCACGCGGGACCGACGATCGACTCGTGCCGCGTGCGAAGACCCACGGTCGCCCCCACCTCTTCCCCGAGAAGCGAGGCGATGCGATCGGCGGCCATGCGCGCCGCTATGCGGCGCGGTTCCAGGAGCAGTATTCTCGAACCGCCGAACTCCGGGCGCGAGAGCAGACGCCACGGCACCAGCGTGGTCTTTCCCGCGCCCGGCTCGGCCGAAAGGAGCAGAAGCCGCTCGCGCGCGAAGACGCCCGCGATCTCGTCCAGGTGGGGATAGAGAGGAAGGGAGGTGATGTCGTCCTGCGCCATGAAGGCATTCTGGTCGGAGCGGCACTAGTTCGTCAAGCGCAAGTGGGTGCGCTTTCCACGACAGGCGGTTTTGTCCTTGAACGGCCTTTCGGAATCGGGTACACTTCAACGGTCCGCGCGCGCCGGGTCCCGCGTTGCCGCACCGATTGTCCGCACCGCACGCAACCCCGGCGAACGTGCGCACGGAACACACTCATCGGAGGTACAATGGCAATCCCGATTGAAAAATTCAAGCCGCTCTGCACCGCGTCCGAATGGAAACTGGTAACCGAAAGCCTTCCGGGCGCCATCGAAACCTTTTCGCCCGCGAAGATCGCGACGAAGCTCGCGGCCGCCAGGCGCCTTCACGACAAATGGCGCGACCTTGCACTGCGCCAGAAGCGGGAGTCGGGGAAAGCCGAAAGCGCCCGGCGCTCGAAGGAGAAATCGCGCCTCTTCGCCGTCGTCGTGCGCTCGTTCGAAAAGCGCCGGCGTGAACTCGAACGCCGGACTCTCCGCGAGAAGGCGCGCGCGCATAAAAAAGCGCTCGGATCGACCGGTCCCGGCGGGAAGAAGACCCGCGCGATATCGAAGGCCGGGAAAACCGCCGGGCCCCCGACGGTCAGGAAAGGCCTCGGAACACCGGCGAAAATCAAAGGCCATATCTCATCGCGCAACAGGCGCGACCAGGCGAAGCGCGACGGCAGATAGGCCTGATGCCGGCCGGCATCAGGTACTTTCGTTGTATGCGCGCCAGCGCCGTTCCTCACGCTCGAGGAGGGAGGCGAACTTGGGCGGATCGTCCATCGTAAAACCGAGCCGCTCCCCGCTCAGGGGATGCTCGAAGGAGAGCTCCACCGCCGCGAGAAACAGCCCCTTGCCTCTAAGCACGCGTCCCGGGGGACCGTAGGCCGCGTCGCCGAGAATGGGAAATCCCGCGCCGGCGAGGTGCCGCCTGAGCTGGTGCGTGCGGCCCGTCCCCGGCCACAGGTCGAGAAGCGTGAGCCGGCCGCTTCGAAGCGAGGGCGCGCCCCGCACGGCCCGGTACGCGGTAACGGCCCGGCGGCCGTCGACCGGCGTGTCGATGAGCCCCTCGCCCTCCAATTGTCCCATGACAACCGCCCGGTAGCGCTTGTCGACGGCCCGTTCCTCGAACTGTCGGCCCAGCGCGACCATCGCGCGCGCGGTCTTCGCCGCGAGCAGAAGGCCGCCGGTGGGCCCGTCGAGCCGATGCACGGGACGCGGCGCCGACAGGGCGTCGCGCTCCCGCGAGGCCGACAGGTTGTACGGCAGGGCGTGTTCGAGCGTCCTGAAGCGGTTTCCGTTCACCACCACGCCCGCGGGCTTCTCGACCACGGCGACGTGTTCGTCCTCGAAGAACACGCGCAGGCGCAGCGAGTAGGTCGGAGCCGCGGGGGTGTCGGGGTCGAGGAACTCTATCA
>JAKLEE010000336.1 GCA_022703215.1 Spirochaetota bacterium
GGCCAGCTCGTCTCCCGAAAGACCACCTGGCTCGACGCTGAAGGCCGGAAGGTCCGGGAGACGGTCGAGGGATCCATAAAGGAACGCGGGACGGTTTCCGAATGGTTCTACGGCTCCGATGGCCAGCTGGCCGAATGGCGCGTCTCGGACGCGGCCGGCCTGCCGCTCGCCGTCACGAAATACGCCTATTCCGGCGGGCGCATGGCCGCGGCGAGGATGTACGATCCTTCCGGAACCTTCGAAGGCCGGCTCGACTACAAATACGACTCCTCCGGTCGCCTTTCCGTCCGCACGCTCTCCGACGCGGCGGGCAAGCTCGAACGGCGCGAGGAATTCAAGTGGCGCGACGGCATCCTGGTCGAGGAGGCGAGCTTCGGCAGGACCGGCGCCCTCGAGCGCCGGGAGGTCCACGAAATCGGCCCTGACGGCGAGCGCGTCGCCACGACGGTCTACGACCAAGCCGGGCGCGTCCGGCAGAAGCTCGAGTTCTCCTACGTCTGGCGCGAGGAAATCCGCGCCGTCACCTCTTTCGACTGATACGCAACGGAGGAATCCCGATGATCCGCATCCCTCGCGCGGCGGCCCTGGCGGCGCTCGCGCTTTTTCTGGCCAGCGTCCCGCCGGCCGCGGCCGACGAGTCCATCTTCGTCTACCGCCGCATCTACCGCTACGCCGTGACGCTCCAGCAGAAATACACCTCGATCGCGACGATCGGCGCATCCGAGGACGAGCAGGCCGCGCCCGTGCTCGCCGAGGCGATCGAGGACCTTCTTTCCCTGCAGGCGAATTACCCGAAGCCCTCGGACAAGGAGCTGCTCGCGCGCGCGGTCCGCGAGGCCCTGGCCAGGCTGGGAGCCTGGCGCTACGCCGAAGCCGCCCCGACGGCCTGGTCCGTGGTCGAGCAGGTCGCGGAACCGCTGGCCCGCGCCGAGGCGATGATGGCGATCGGCTCGATGCGCGCCGTCGAATACGCGCCGAAGATCGCCACCTTGCTCCGAAACCTCAACATGGGGCCGAGCGCAGATCCCGAAGGCGACGGACGCCTCGCGTACGGCGCCGTCCTGGCCCTGGAAAAGCTGCGCGATCCGGTCGGTTTCGCGCCGGTGTTCTTCGCCAGCGAAGGATGGTACGCGAAGCGCGTCCGCGACGTGGCCGCGCGGGCCCTTCCGAACATCGCGGCGGATCCCACGGATCCCGTGCTGGAAATCGTCCGGCTCGAAAGCCTGGACCGGAAGATCAAGGCGCTCGACCTGGAACTCGGTTCCGGGGCGTCCCGCGAGAGGAAGCTCTCGGTCGTGGCGGCGGCCCTGTCCGTCTCGGTCGATTACGTCGCGCGCGACCGCCTCGAGCTGGCGAAAAAGGCCGAGCTCCGCCGCCTGGCTCTCCGCGGCTTCGCGGCGCTCGAAGGCGACGGCGGCGCGCTGGTCCCGCTTTTCCTGACCGTGCACCGCGAGGCGGCCGAGGTCGAGGACAAGGTGCTGGCAATGCAGGCGCTCGGCGTCGACGGCTCCGAGGCCGCGGCAGTCGCCCTGCGCGACATACTGCTCGAGCTCGACGCGCAGCAGCGCAGCGGCGTGAGCGACGAGCGCCGCGAGCGGCTGGCCAAGGCCGGCATCCAGTACGCCCGCATGACCGCTTCGGCCACGGTTTCGTCCGCCCTGGTCGCCGTCAGCACCAACGACGGCTGGTCGAACTCGGTCATCGCGCTCGCGAAGGAAGCGCTCGCCGCGCTCAAGTAAGGCGGTATCGGGGAATGAGCTCCGCGCGTCGCCCGCGGACGCCCCCGGCCTATCGTTTCCCACGGAATCGGCCGCCCGGTGTATACTCGGGCGGCCGATTTCTTCCATGGGAGTGATGAATGGACAAGTATGCCGAACGCCGCGCCAAGGTCGCCGCGTGGCTCGCGAACAAGGGCATCGCCGCCGCGATGTTCGAGGATACCGAAGGGAGGCGCGATCCGTCGATCCGCTACCTCTCCGGACAGCCGGGCGATTCGCTCCTCTTCGTGACGGCGAAGGGCCGGTCCGTGCTCGTGCCGTGGGACGCCAACATGGCTGCCCGTTACGCCAGCGCCGATCGCGTGGTGCCGTACGGCGAGTACGGACGGCAGGCCGCGAAGGCCCTCGCGGCGCTCGCCGAGGACGAAGGCATTCCCCATGGGGCGCTCGTGGAGCTGCCCGCCGCAACGCCCTACCCGGTGTACGTGGACTACGCGGCCGAGGTCGAGAACCTCGACTTCACGTGCCGCGCCGACGGCGTCGACGAATTCGTGCTCGGATTGCGGGCCGTCAAGGACGATGCCGAAGTCGCGCTCTACCGCCGCGCCGCGGCGATCACCGACGAGGTCGCTGACGAGATCGAGCGTATGGTGCGCGAGGGCCGCGCGAAGACCGAGGCCGATG
>JAKLEE010000337.1 GCA_022703215.1 Spirochaetota bacterium
GCCGACGTCGGCAAGGCGGTCGTCGAGACCGACCTCGACCTGGGCGCTGTCCCCGGAGGAACCCCATGACCATCACGCTGACCAACACGAGCGGCCGCCTGAAGACCTTCACGCTACCGCACGAAAGCTACTGCAAGGCCCGCGGCCGGTGCTCCTGCACCAAGACCTCGGGCCGGGACGCCCGCCGCGTCCCCTCGTCCCTGACCCTGGCCGCCGATGCGCGGCTCGAGGGGCTCGACGAGGGGGTGCTGTCCGTCCCCGAGATCGAACGGGCGCTGCGCGCCGGCGACCTGCGCGTGGAGCGCAAATTGCCGCTGCCGGTCAGGCCCGCGAACACCGACCCCAACAACCGCCGCGCTGGCAAGAGAACGCGAGGTGATGCATGAGCGGAGAGCTGCTGTCTTCCAAGGTCATCGTCGTTGAGGAGGAGCCCGCCGTCCGCGGCATCCCCTCGGCCCCCACGTCGGTCGTCGGCGCGATCGGCATCACCCAGCGCGGCCCGATCGACAAGGCCATGCTCTGCACCTCGTTCGAGGAGTTCCAGCGGGTCTTCGGCGGCTTCACGCCGAACTCCGACCTGGCGCTCGCCGCCATGGGCTTCTTCGAGAACGGCGGCAGCATGCTCTGGGCGGTGCGGACGGTCCACCACACGGACATCGCCGACCCGGCAAGCGCCGCCGCCGTGCGCGGCTTCGCCTACCTGCTGGCCCCCGGCGTCCCGACGCCCGCGCGGCTCGAGGGCGCGAGCCCCGGCCCGTTCCTGCTCACCGACGGCGACCGCATCGTCCTCTCCGTCAACGGCGGCGCGGACCAGGAGGCGGTATTCAACGGCACGCCCGCGTCCATCGTCGCGGTCAACAGCGGGCCGTTCGCCGTCGCCGCCGGGGATACCCTCGTCGTGAAGATCGACGACGGCCCCGAGCAGACGCTCGTGTTCCCGGACCTCGGCGGCAGCGCCTCGGCCTCCGACGTCGCCGCCGTCAACGAGCGCATCCTGGGCGCCAAGGCCGTCGCCGACCCCGTGGCCGGCCTCTCCGTCGCCAGCGACACCGCCGGCTCGGCGAGCAAGGTGGAGGTGACGGGCGGCACGGCCAACACCGCGTTCGGCTTCCCGGTCGGCGCCGTATCGGGCACGGGCAACGTCGCCCGCATCCGTGCGGTCACCGCGCCCGAGGTGAAGACGGTGGTCGAGGCCGCCGTGATCGGCGTGGTGGTCGAGCCCGACATCGGCGGTGCGGTCGACATCCGCACCGTCGCGACCGGAGCCGCCGCGTCCATCCAGGCGCGAGCCGCGACCGCGTCGGTCTTCGGCCTCGACACCACCATGCACAATGGCAGCGAGGCCGGCCCGGCCAACGCCATCCGCGTCGAGGGCAAGGACCCCGGCGCCTACGCCAACCGCCTCGAGACCGAGGTCCGCGCGCCCACCTCGGGCGACGCGGGGCTGTTCGACCTGGCGGTCATCGAGGACGGCGTCTACCGCGAGGCCTTCCCGAACCTGTCGCCCGATCCGGACCAAGAGCGGTACATCGAGACCGTGGTCAACGACCCGCGCTCGGGCTCGTCGCTCGTGCGGGTCATCGACCAGCTCCTTACCGGCCACCCGGAGCCCGCGGTGCAGACCGTGGAGCTCGCCGGCGGCGACGACGGGCTCACCGGCCTCGACGACAACGACTTCGTCGGTTCGCCCACGGGCAAGACCGGCCTCAACGCCCTCGACCAGGTGCTCGACGTCTCGCTGGTGGCGGTGCCCGGGCGCGCGACGCCCGCCGTCCACAACGCTCTGGTCCGCTACTGCGAGGTCGACCGCGACGGCATGGCGTTCGCCGTGCTCGACCCGCCCGAGGGCCAGAGCGCGACCGGCATCGTGACCTACGTCGAGACGACCGCCGCGCTGCTCGGCCTGTCCGAGTTCGGTGCCGTCTACTGGCCGCGGGTGAAGGTGCTCAACCCGGCCCGCTCCGTGTTCGGCACCGCGGACCAGATCGTGGTCCCTCCCTCCGGCATCGTCTGCGGGGTCTACGCGCGCACCGACGCGGCCCGGCCCGGCGGCGTCTACGACCCGCCCGCGGGCATCGACAAGGGCCGGATGCTCGGCGTGCTCGGCTTCGAGACCGACGAGGTGCTGGAGGAGCGCAAGCGCGACCTCGTGTACCCGAAGCGCGTCAACCCGCTCACCACCGGGCCAGGACTGCCGCGCTACATCGACGGCTCGCGCACGCTCAAGGGCAACGGGAACTTTCCCTACGTCGCCGAGCGGCGCGGCGTGATCTTCATCGAGCGGAGTCTGAAGCAGGGGCTCCAGTTTGCGCGGCACAAGAACAACACCGAGGGACTGCGCGCGCAGGTGCGGCGCACCATCACGGCCTTCCTGCTCGCGCAGATGAACAACG
>JAKLEE010000338.1 GCA_022703215.1 Spirochaetota bacterium
AACCGGAAGCTCGTCGGCGCCGACGAGGAAACGATCCGCGACGAGGCGAACAAGGCCGCGAAGCGCCTTCTTCAGAAGGCGGGAGTGAAAGCCGAATGGTGAACGAGTACCTGAAACCCAAAACCCTCGACGAGGCCCTAGCGGCGCTCGCCGCTCCGGGCTCGGTCGCGCTGGCGGGAGGCACCTGGCTCCTCGTCGGAGAGGAACACGGCACCAGGCCAGACCTGGGCCGCGCCGTCGACATCGGCGAGCTCGTGAGCGCCGGCATCGAGCGGAAAGGCGCGACCGTGCGCCTCGGCGCCGGCGCCACCTTCCAGGCGCTCGCCGACTCGCGCGCCCTGCCCGCCTGCATCCGGAACGCGGCGCTTTCGATGGCCAACCGCAACACGCGGAACCGCGCCACGCTCGGCGGCAACATCGGCGCGGACAAGTCTTGCGCCAGCCTCGTGCCGATCTTGCTCGCGCTCGACGCGACGGTGGAATACGCGGTCCGCGGCGCGGACGGCAAGGCTGTCACGAAAACGGCCCCGCTCGCCGACTGGCTCGGGCGCAAGGAAGGGCTCGCGCTCGCCGCGAGCTTCGACACGGCGCCCGGCACCCTCGCGGCCACCAGCCGCGCCAGCCGCACCGCCTGCGACGTGGCCACCGCCACGGTCGGCGTGGCCTACCGCCTCGAGGGCGGCGCCGTGAAGGCGCTGAAGATCGCGATGGGCGGCTTCGGCCCCCACGCGCGGCGCATGCCGAAACTGGAAGCCCTCTTCGAAGGCAAGCCACTTCCCTCCAAGGCCGAGATCGAGAAGCTCGCGGAACCCTCGCTCGACGCGATTTCCGACCAGCGCGGCTCGGCCGCGTACAAGAAGCGCCGGGGCGCGGTCATCCTCGCGGACGCGCTCGCCGGAGCGGAGGCCCTCTCATGAAGGTGAATTTCGAACTCAACGGCCGCGCCGCCTCCCTGAGCGTCGAACCCGGCACCACCCTGCTCGACGCGCTCCGCGCCAAGGGCATCGTGTCGGTGCGGAACGGCTGCGACGGCGAGGGCTCCTGCGGCCTCTGCGCCGTCCTGCTCGACGGCAAGCAGGTCAACTCCTGCCAGATCCTGGCGCCGCAGGTCGAAGGCAAGAAGGTCTACACGGTCGACTTCTACTCGAAAGACCGGAAGCTCTCGGTGGTGCAGCAGGCCCTGATCGACGCTGCCTGCGTCCAGTGCGGCTACTGCACCCCCGCCGTCACCCTGGCCCTCCACGAGCTCCTCGGGCGCAGTCCCGACCCGTCGGAAGACGAGGTGCGCGACGCCCTCTCCGGCACCCTCTGCCGCTGCACGGGCTACGAGCAGTTCTTCAACGCGGCGCGCATCGCCGCGAAGCGCCTCAAGGAGCCCGACTACGCCGAGGCCGCCGCGCCCGAATTCGCGCCGGAGCTCCGCCACGTCGGCAAGGACCGCGGGAAGGTCGACGCCGCCGCCCTCGCGCGCGGCGAGCGCGCCTTCGTCGAGGACAAGGTGCCGTCGGACGCCTGCCACCTGCTCATCCTCCAGAGCCCGCATGCGCACGCCTGGGTGAAAAAGGTCGACGTCTCGAAGGCCGAGAACATGCCGGGCGTCGTCGCGATCGTCACCAAGGACAGCTGCCCCGACCAGGTCTACACCACCGCGGGGCAGGGCTTCCCGGAGCCGAGCCCCCACGACCAGCGCATGTTCCCCCGCAAGGTACGGCACGTCGGCGACCGCGTGGCCGCCGTGCTGGCCGAGAGCCTCGAGGAGGCGCGCGCCGCCCTCGCGGCCATCGAGGTCGAGTACGAAGTGTTGCCGCCCGTCCTCTCCATCGCCGAAGCCCGGAAGCCCGGCGCTCCGGTGGTCCACCACGGCAAGGTCTCCTACGTCGTCGGCGACCCGCCCGCGGGTTCCTCGACGGCGGGCGACGGCCGCGACGACCCGATAATCTACCAGTTCCCCCTGCACGCCGACCCGCACCGCAACCTCGCGGCCAGCGTGGCCGACGGCATCGGCGACGTGGAAAAGGGCTTCGCCGAGGCGGATGTCGTCATCGAGCGGACCTACAAGGGCAACCGCGTCCAGTGCACGCCGATGGAGCCCCACGTCGTGCTCGCCAAGGTCGAAGCCGACCGCCTCGTGCTGCACGCCTCGACCCAGGTGCCATGGCACGTGCGGCGCATCGTCTCGCGCGTGGTCGGCATCCCCGAGCACAAGGTCCGCATCATCAAGGAGCGGGTCGGCGGCGGCTTCGGCGCCAAGCAGGACATCGTCGTCGAGGACCTGGCCGGCTACCTGGCCTGGAAAACCGGGCGCCCCGTCTTCTTCCGCTACGACCGCGCCCAGGAATTCGCCGCGAGCCGAACGCGCCACCTGATGGAGATCACCGTCAAGCTCG
>JAKLEE010000339.1 GCA_022703215.1 Spirochaetota bacterium
GTTTTTTTTTGAGAACCAAGAGCGCCGCAGTCTCGGCAAGTGCCTTGTCCTTGCGCCTGAGCTCCTTCTCCAGCTCCCTGACGCGCTTCGCTTCGGACCTGCTCGTCGCGGTCGCCTTCCGCGCCCCGAGCGCCGCGAAGAGAACGATGAGCGTAAGGCGGGTGGCACCGGACATGGCGGTCCTCGGTACGGCGACGGAGGCGCGGGGGATTCGCGGATGGCGGTCGCCCGGTTTTTCCGGCCGGAAACTTGAAAGATGATGGAATTCTACCCCGCCCGGCACAGGAAGTCAAAACGCGAGGGGGAAAATGGACATTCGGACCCGGTCGAGGCGGGATGGCGAGCCGCGACCTCGGCCGAAGCGCCTTTCGTCGTTTCGGCGATGCCAGCGAGCGCGCATGGAGGCGCGTTCCCCGGCTAGTAATGCGGCGGCCGCTCGTCCTCGGGCGGCGGCAGCTCGTGGCCGCCGGAGTCGCGGAGGCGCTCGGAGAGCTTCCGGACGAGGCTCTCGAGACGCTCGATGCGTTTCTCGCGCTCGAAACCCTGTCGGGAGAGCTCCGCGACGGCGTCCTCCTGCCAGGCCAGGCGGGTTTCGAGCCGCTCGAGCCGGGCTTCGAACTCATGTTCCATCGCGTCCTCCGTCAATTCCCCGGCCCGGCTCGCGCGCGGCGAGGGCGGGTATTCTCATCGCACCCGTCCCACGCCGTAATCGATGGGCACCGCGACGCCGAGCGCGGCGACGGTCTTCTCCGAGGGCTTTCCCGTCGTCTCGTCCCAGCCGAGCGCCTTCCAGTAATTCGACGCCATCGCCTCGAGCGGCACGGTCCGGCCCTTGAGCGGCCCCTTCCCGAGCGGCGGCTCGCCCCGGAGCCGGGGATGGCCGAGGTTCTCCCGGGGTTCGACGCCCTCGCGGACCGAGAAGGCCTGGCGCAGGGTCTGGATGCGCTTGCCGATCTCGAGGTATTCGTCCGGCGTCCGCCGCAGGCCCGTGGCCGCGTCGAGGTAGCCGAAGAGGTTCCAGTGCTGGAGCCCCGCGGTCAGCGCGAAGAGGCAGCCGCCGGCCGCGTCGAGCACCTGCTTCAGGGCCGCGCCCGCCACGCTCTTCAGCGCCTCTTCCCCGGTGGCGACGTATTCGGTGGCCTTCGGGTAGGGGCGCGTCACCTTGGGCACCCAGCTCGAGTACTCCCAGAGGTGCGACACGTTGAAGTAGACGCCGGCGGAAACCGTATGGCGGCCCGGGGTGGGGTCGCAGGCGAAGCTGACGCCCATCATGGGGTCCATGCGCGGATCGTGCATGCCCGGTTCCTGCCCGCCCGCGTGGACCGCGAAGCGTTCGGCGCCCCTGCCGATGCGCTCGGCGGCGCGCTTGACGCCGTCCGCGAGCAGGTCCCCGAAACCCTCCCGGGCGGCCATCATGCGGAGCAGGGCTTCCACCGCCTTCGCGTCGCCCCAGCGCAGCTCGAGGCCGCCCGTATCGCCGGAGTCGATCACGCCGTTCTCGAAGCACTCGATGGCGAAGGCGGCGGTGTTGCCGGCGGAGATGGTGTCGAGGCCCGAGCGGTTGCAGAAGTCGTTGATGCGGAAGATGGCGTCGAGGTCGTCGGAGCCGATGAGGGCGCCGAAGGCGCAGCAGGTCTCGTACTCGGGCTTGTGCTGGTGGTCGTTCGCGAGGCCGAGGCCCTCGGTCGAGCAGATGCCGCCGCAGCCGATGACGCAGCTGTAGCAGCTGTACTTCTTCGTCTCGCGCGCGATGACGCGGTCGGGGTCGAGCCGCATGTAGCGGCGGTGGGGGAAGTCCTTGACCGAGCCGCCCCAGTTCAGCACCGGCGAGTCGCCGTTCGGCATGCCGGCCACGTTGTTGTAGATGGTGCCCCACTTCTTGAAGATGGCCGCGGAGAGGAGGCCGTCCACCGGCGCCACGATGGGCGCGCCGAGCGCCTTGCCGACCACCGGCAGGAGCCAGCCCTTGAAGATGCCCGGCAGCTTCATCCGGCCCAGCTTCTCCGTGAAGGATTTCGAGATGGCCTTGACGGCGGCTGGGTCCGCGCAGGACACGCTCTTCGTTCCCGAGAGGACGAGGGCCTTGAGCTTCTTCGAGCCCATGACCGCGCCGACACCCGAGCGCGCGGCGTAGCGGCCCCCGTCGTTCGAGATGCCCGAAATGAGCGAAAGCCTTTCCGCGGCGGGACCGATGCAGGCCACCGCGGGCTTCCGCGCGCCGGCCGCGCCCGCGGCCGCGAGGATGCGCTCCTCGGTCACGATGGCGTCGAGGCCCCAGAGCTCCGAGGCGTCCTCGAGGCGCGCGCCGGAGTCGTCCGCGACGAAGCGCACGGGCTTCTCCGAGACGCCCGTGAAAATGACGCCGTCCCAGCCGCACTTCTTGAGG
>JAKLEE010000034.1 GCA_022703215.1 Spirochaetota bacterium
GCCAGGTGAAGCTCTGTCCCCGTCCCGAGGCCTGTCCCCCCATGGCCGTTCCGGCACGCCGGATTTGAGCTCTGTCCCCGTTCCGAGCTCTGTCCCCGTTCCGAGCTCTGTCCCCGATCCGAGCTCTGTCCCCGATCCGAGCTCTGTCCCCGTTCCGAGCTCTGTCCCCGATCGAAGCCGGTTGCAGAAAGCGGAAGGAGCGCGCTACCATCGGCGCCCGTACCGGAGGTTCCCTTGCCCCGCATCCTCGTTCCACGCATCGAAGAAACGGTAGTCCTGGTGACCGGCGCCTCGGGCGGCATCGGCCGCGCCATTGCAAGTGCTTTCGCGGGCGCCGGAGCACGCGTCTTCGGCACGAGCCGCGATCCGGCCTCGGTCCGCGACGCGCCAGAAGGTGTCGAGTTCCTCGAGTGGGACGCCCACAAGGAGTCGAGCGCAGACGCCTGTGCCGCCTCGGCGCTCGAACGCGCCGGGCGTGTCGACATCCTTGTCTGCAACGCGGGCATGGGCATCGGCGGCTCGATCGAGGACGTGCCCGTGGCTGACGCCATCCGCCAGTTCGATGCGAACGTCTTCGGCGTTCTCCGCATGCTCCGCGCCGTCCTGCCCGGCATGCGGCAGAGGTATTCGGGACTTGTGCTCGTGGTGGGTTCCGCGGCGGGCCGCATCGCGGTGCCCTTCCAGGGTCACTATTCGGCGAGCAAGT
The DNA here is from genome assembly GCA_022703215.1 of Spirochaetota bacterium. Classification (GTDB taxonomy): domain Bacteria; phylum Spirochaetota; class Spirochaetia; order Treponematales; family UBA12059; genus JAFGNN01. The sequence goes on from JAKLEE010000034.1 coordinate 707, forward strand.
TCGCGCTCGAAGGCCTCGTGGAAAGCCTCCGGCTCGAGCTCCGTCCCTTCGGCGTACGCGCCGCCTTGATCGAGCCTGGCGACACGCGTACGGGCTTCACAGATTCCCGCCGATCGCTTCCTTCCTCTCCGGCTTACGCGGAGGCGGCGACGCGCGCCATCGGAGTCATGGAGAAGGACGAGCGCTCCGGCGCGGACCCTGCCGGCGTCGGCGCTCTGGCGCTTCGTCTCGCCCGGAGGCGCCGGCTCCGGGTTCGCTACCCGATCGGTCCCGCCTTCCAGCTTCTCGCGCTCGGCCTGAAACGGATCCTGCCCTCACGGGCGTTCGAGGCGTTCCTGGCCGTCTACTACAAGGTGCCGCGCACGGGAGTCCGCCCTTGAGCGGCGTCCCGTCGGTTTCGGTCGAACCCTTCTTCAGGACCGGCCGCGACGGCGAGAGGACCGTGTCGCTCTACGTCCTCGAAGGAGCGGGGCGTTCGGTCTCCATCTGCGACCGGGGGGCGGCCCTGGTCTCCTACCGCCTCGGAACCGGCCGGATGGGGACAGAGCTCCTGCTCCGCCACGACAGGCCGGAGGAATATGGAGCGAATCGCCTTTATCTCGGCTCGACCGTCGGCCGCTACGCGGGTCGGATCTCGGGAGCCGGCTTCGAGCTGGACGGAACCCGCCATGAACTCGTGGCGAACGACGGCCCGAACTGCCTGCACGGCGGACCTGCGGGCCTCCACGCGCGCGACTGGGAAGCCGAGCCCTTCACCGAAAACGGTTCGGCCGGCGTGCGTTTTTCCCTGGTCTCGCCTGACGGTGACGGCGGCTTCCCCGGCGAGCTCCGCGTCGTGGTCGAGTACCGGCTGAGCGGGGACGGGGAGCTCTCTTTCCACGCCGAGGCGCGTTCCGACCGCCGCACGCACGTCTCGCTCACCAACCACGCGTACTGGAACCTGCGCGGCTCGGGCGACATCCGGACCCACCGGGCCCGCCTCTTCGCCTCGAAGCGCCTCGAGTTGCTTCCCGACCGCATTCCGACTGGCAGGATCCTGCCCGTAGAGGGAACCCGCTACGACCTTCGCACGCCGCACGGTGCGCGGCCGGGGACAGAGCTTCCGCTCGAGGGTTTCGACGACTACTTCATCGCTGACCGTGCAAACGAGGCGGGACTGTCCACCATCGCCGAGATCGTCGATCCGTCGAGCGGATGCCGGCTCGAGGTGGTCTCGAACGCGCCCGGCTTCGTGTTCTACACGGGGGACTTCGCGGGATGCCGCGGGCTCTGCGTCGAGGCGTCCGAATACCCCGACGCTCCGAACCGGCCAGAATTCCCGACCGCGGCGATTGGACCCGGCGCGACTCGCTCCCTCGATCTGGTCTGGCGCGTCACGGGTTGAAACGGAGGACTCAGTCCCCGATCCGCTCCGCCCTGAGCCGCGACAGTATCCAGTCCACCCAGGCGTCGCCCGCGCTGCCCACCCAGGGTTCGGCAAGCAAAAGCTCGAAGAAAGCCTCACGCTCCTCGCCGAGCTTCGCGAGCGCCTGCCCTCGGTAGAAGCGCGCGCGCGCCTCGAGGGCCGGATCCCGCCGGAGCGAAAGGTAACGCGCCAATTCGTCGGCGGCCGCCTTCCAATCGCTCTTGAGAAGGCGCTCGGCGGCGATGAGCCTGAGCGTGTACTCGTCCCCAGAGCCCTGGAGCACCCGATCCTCGGGAAGCACGACGAGCTCCGGTTCCCGGGCTTCGATTGGTACGGCGTAACCGAGCAACTCGGCCGCGGCCTTCTGGCCGGCGGCGCTCAGGGGCCTCCGGGCCGGCAGGTCGAGGGTGGAGGAGAGCGGCCTGCCGTCCGGACTGACCGCACGGGACAGGTAGAGGAAGGGCAGGGGGATGGATCGGCTGACGGGAGAAGCCTCCGGAAGCCCCACCCGATACAGGCCCGCGGGCACCTCGGCGGCCACGCTCGTCGCGTTGGCACCGCGCGCGATCACGATCCGCCCGGTGCGTAGTCCTTCGTCGTCGATTATGGCGTAGTAGTAGGGGATGCCGGGAACCGGATAGTCGAGGATGTAGCCCTCGAGGTCCTCGAAGGAAGCGACGGTCGACGCCGCGAGCAGCGAGGCCACATCGACGATCGGCGACACGCCCCGGTAGAGGACGAGCCGGGAACCGGGCGTGGACGCAGTCCAGGACACGCGGATGGCGTCTTCCTGGACCCGCGCGGCGATCGCGCGAACGGGCGTGGTCGCCACGGGGGCCGAGCCAGCCGCGGGCGTTGCGGGCGCCGCGGCGGGAGCGGGGCTTGCGGCGACGGGCGATGGCGCTGCCGGCGTCGGTTCCGGAACGGCGCCGGCCGCGGGCGTCTCGGGCTCGGTTTCCGGGGAAGTCGCCGTTTCGGCGATCGGAGCCGCGGCAACGGCGGGAGTCCCGGCGGCGGCTTCGGGGGACGCTACGGGAGGGGGCGGGGCGGAAGGCGCCGGGGACGGTTCCGCGGGTTTCGGCGTTCCGGCCACGGACAACCCGGAAATGGTGGCGTTCCTCATGGGTTCGAGGACGATGACCGGCTTCCCTCCCGAATCCAGGGCTAGCACCGCGTAGAAGAAACGGCCGTCCCGCTCCGGCGCGTCCTCGAATTCGCCGACGCCCGGAGCCACGCGGCCGACTTCGACAGCCCTGTCGAATTCTGCCGCATCGATGGGGGCGTCGTGGCGGTAGACGAGATACCCGGTGGCGGTCGGGTGATCCACCCACTGGACCACCGGATGCCCTTCGCGCACCCCGACCCGGACCCGGGTCGGGGCGACGATGCCATCGGCCGGACCCGACGCGGGAGCGTAGGTCGGCACGCCCCCTTCGCCGGCGACGGACTGAGCCTGCAGCACGCAGCACGCCGCGAGCGCGGCGACAAGGACCGGAAGGGTTTTTCGTCGCATATCTTCGATAGTATCGGCGTTATCCCTTTCCGTCGATAGCCCGGGCAGTGCGCGACGGTCCGGGCTTTGACACGGCGGCCCTCCTCGGATACCATTCGCCCATGTTCGTCTCGGTGGTCTGCGACATGGGCGGCGAGGATTCGCGCGCCTCCGTATTCGACCTGCTCGCGCGGTACGGCTTCGAGAAGGTCCAGCGGGCCTGCTTCGAATCCGCCCGCATCCTCGAAAAGGAACTCGCCGCGCTCAAGCGGGACATCGACAAGGCCACGGACTATTACGACACGGTCAGGATCTACCAATATCCCGTCGAAGGCGCGCTCGTAGTCAGCGTGCTCAAGGAGAACCGCTGGCGGCGGGTCATCGTACGCGCGCCGGCGACGAAGCCCTGAGCCGACGGCAGCCGCCGTCCACAATCACCGCCCCGGAGGTACGCAATGCTCGACGATTTCATCGCTCCCGTCGAGGAGCTTCGCAGGAACGTCATCGACATCTGGGGGCGTCTTTGACCCCGCCGCCATTCGCGCGGCCATAGACCGGAACGACGCGTCCACCGCGGAGCCGGGCTTCTGGGGCGACCAGACCAGGGCCGAGCGCGTCATCGGAGAGACGAAGCTCCTCCGCCAGCGCCTCGAGACTTGGGAAGACCTCAAGCGTGACGTCGACGGCATCGTAGAGATCTTCGCGCTCGCGCGCGAGGATAACGACGCCTCCATGGAGGCGGACATCCGCGCGGCCTACGACAGCGCCAAGGCGCGCTTCGACAAGGCCATCGTGCTCGAGCTCCTTTCGGGCGAGGCCGACCGCACCGGCGCCTTCCTCACGATACACGCTGGCTCCGGGGGCACTGAGGCCTGCGACTGGGCCTCCATGCTCTTCAGGATGTACTGCCGCTGGGCCGAGCGCCGCGGCTTCAAGTACGAGGTGGTGGACCTGCTGGAGGCCGAGGGCGGCATCAAGAGCGTCACCATCGAGATCGACGGCTCCTACGCCTACGGCTACCTCCGCGGCGAGTCGGGGGTGCATCGCCTGGTGCGCATCAGCCCCTTCGACGCCAACGCGCGCAGGCACACGAGCTTCGCGAGCGTGGCCATACTACCGGTCATCGACGACTCGATCGACGTCACCGTCAAGCCCGACGAGATCCGCATCGACACCTACCGCGCGGGCGGCGCCGGCGGCCAGAAGGTCAACAAGACCGACAGCGCCGTGCGAATCACCCACCTGGCCACCGGCATCGTCGTCACCTGCCAGAACGAGCGCAGCCAGTACAAGAACAAGGACGTGGCCATGGCCGTGCTCAAGAGCCGCCTCTACGAGCACTACCGCGAGGAGAAGGAGAAGGAGAACGCCAAGTACCAGGCCGAGAAGAAGGAAATCGCCTGGGGCAGCCAGATCCGCTCCTACGTGTTCCAGCCCTACACCATGGTCAAGGACCATCGCACGAAATTTTCTGTGGGCAACGTCCAGGCGGTGATGGACGGCGACATCGATCCGTTCATCGAGAACCTGCTCCATTTCCGCTGGAAGGGAGGCGCCGTGCTCGCCTCCGACGACGACGACGAGGTCTGAGGACGACGACGCCGTGCGCGCGATTCCAGCCCCGCGAAGCGTCCCGAGAACCCTGGTCCTCCTTGCCGCCTTCGCGCTCTGCGCCGCGCGGCCGTCCGCCGAGGCCGCGCGCGTCGACCCGGACCCCGAATGGCGGGTCGCGATCACCGCCTTCGCCGTGGAAACGGACGGGGACGCCGCCGTCGGGAAGGCGGCCGGGACCGTGCCCGCCCTCCTGCTCGCCGCGCTGATCGACCTGCCCGAGCACCGCTACTCGATCGAGGCGGCCGGCGCCCGCGCGATCCGGCTCGCCGCCGCGTCGCGCGTCGCCGCTGACCGGGCGCTCGCGGAGGCGCGTTCCCGGCTCGACCGACTGGCCATATCTCCCTCCTCGGGACCGGCCGAGCGCAAGCGTCTCGAGGAGGCCTTGGTGCTCGCGACGGCGAACGCCGAAACGGCGTCCGCCGAGGAGTCCGAGGTGGCTGTGCCGCCCGCCAAGCCCGTCGCCTTCCACGGCGCCAACGCCTCGCTCTCTCCGGTCCCGCTCAAGAGCTCGGTCGCGGAGCTGGCGACCGCCGAGAAGCTTGACATGGTGGTTTCCGGCTCGGTTCGCCGCGTCGGAGACTACCTCGCCTTCGACATCGTGGCGTGGGATCGCGATCTCGGCGCTGCTGTCGCGAAAGTAGTCGACTACTCGGCGCCGGACGACCTCGAAGCGCTTGTCGAACGGGTCCTTCCCGCGCTCCGCGCCGCCATCGCTGGCGAAGCGGTCCGCCGCGTCGCGATCGGCACCGAGCCGCCGGACGCCGCCGTCTCGATCATCGACCCGGCCGGCGGCGAGCGCCTCCTGGCCCGGTCGGAACGCGTCGTCTACTTGTACGGTCCCGCGGAGCGCACCGTGGTGGCGCGGGCCCCCGGATTCGAAACCCTCACGCTCAGCCTGGCGGGCGCGGGAGCCGACGAGCGTCTCCTCCTCTCGCTCAAACCGGTTCCGCAGGGCCCGGGCCTGCTGCTGGACTCGGTGCCGTCCGGCGCCACCGTCTACATCGAGGGGATGAAGGCCGGCATCGCGCCCCTCGAGGTGGCTCAGGCGCCCTTCCCGAGATTGGCCGAGTTCCGGCTGGAAGGCTACAGGCCGGCCTCCTTCGTGCTGGAACCGGGCCAGCGGGAGGCGCCCGAGCCCAGGCTCGTGCCGGAGACCGCGGTCCTGCCCGTAACGATGGAAGCCCGGCGCGACTCGTTCTACGAATCGCTCGGGTGGTTCGTGGCGTCCTTGCCGCTTTCGGTGTTGTCCTGGCAGGTCTACCGATCGTACTATGACGCCGCCCTGCTTGCCGGCGGTTCCGATCCGGCCTATGCCAGACTGTCGTTCGCCGCGGGGGCGAGCGGGGTCGCGTTCGCCGCGAGCGCGGGCATCAGCGTCTCCCTGGTCGGCTTTTCGGCCTTCAGGCTCTGGCACTACATCCGGTCGGCGGACTGAAAACCCGCCGGCCCCAACGAGGTTTCGACACTTGAAAATCACGGAAAGGATCCGGAATCTGCTGGGGCTCGCGAAGGTTTCCGAAGGGTTCTTCGACGAACTGGCCGATCTGCTCGTGGAGGGCGACCTCGGCGCAACCCTCGCGTTCGCGGCCGCCGACGAGCTCAAGTCCCGGTGCCGCTCCAAGGACCTTCGGGATGGGGGGGCGATCCGCGCCGAGCTCAAGGCAGTGCTGGCCGCCTACGGCAAGGAAGCGACCCTGTATCCCGGACGGGACGGACTCGATGTCTTCCTCGTGCTCGGCGTGAACGGAGTCGGAAAGACCACCACCTGCGCCAAGCTCGCGCGGCGCTACCGCTCCGTGCCGGGCGGTACCATACTCGCGGCCTGCGACACCTTCCGCGCCGCCGCCACGGAGCAGCTCAAGCTTCACGGCGAGCGCCTGGGCGTCCGGGTCGTCTCGCAGGGGGAGGGCGCCGATCCCGGCGCCGTGCTCTACGATGCCCTCGACGCGGCGCGCTCGGACGGCGCGGGACTGCTCGTCGCGGACACCGCGGGGCGCATGCACACGAAGCAGAACCTGGTCCGGGAGCTCGGCAAGCTCGACAAGATAGCGCTCGCGCGGGTCCCCGCCGGACGCCTGCACAAGCTGCTCGTGGTGGACGCCACCACGGGCCAGAACGCGCTCAGGCAGGCGGAGAGCTTCGCAGCGGCCGTGAGCGTGGACGCCCTTGTCCTCAGCAAGTACGATTCCACCGCCAAGGGCGGTGTCGCGCTGGCGATAGCGAGGGAATTCGGCATCCCCACGGCCTGCGTGGGTACCGGCGAGGGACTCGACGACCTTGCCGACTTTTCGCTCGACTTCTACCTCGACGAATTGACGGGCTCCGTCGCATGACTCGTTCCCCCCGTTTCCTCCTGGCGCTCCCGCTGCTGGCGCTCGCCGCGGCCGGTGCCTTCGCCCAGGCGTCCTGGTGGGAGTCGGACGCCCTCGGCATGGCCTATCGACCATCGCCCGCGATCCTCGCCCGGGGGCTCGAGTGGGCGCTCAAGGTCGAGCGGGCACCCGGGACGGAGACGCGCGTCCTTTACCGCGGAGGCAAGGAGCATTCGCGGATCGAGCGCCGGATGGATGCCGCCGGCGCCGTGGTCTCGGAACGGGTGCTCGAGGCGGACGGGTCCTCAGTCGAGACCGAGTACAGCGCCCCCGGCCGGGTCGCTACCCGCACCGAGCGCCCGGCCAAGGGCGACGCCCGCGTCTCCGTCTTCGAGTGGTCCGGCGCCCTCCTCGTATCGGTCACCGTCAGCGACGCCGCGGGATCCTTGCTCTGGAAAGACTCCTACCGCTATTCCGCGGCCGGCGAACCGACCGAGTTCCGCCGCACGGCCCCTGACGGATCCGTCCTCGTCGCGGGATCCGCCGGAGCCTCCTCCTGGCTCCAGGCCGCGGGCCTGTCCGCTTCCCGCGCCTACGATCCGAAGGGACGCCTGGTGGCGACGGTATCCGCGACCGAGTCGGGCGGGACCAGGAAGGAAACCGTCGAGTACGAGGGCGACTCGCGCCTTCCCGTCCGGATCAGGATCGAGGAGGGCGACACGATCACCGCCCGCGTTTTCGACGCTTCGGGTCTCCTCGTCTCGGAGGAGCTCACGCGCTCCGGACAGCCGCTCCGCGAACGCGCGATCTCCAGGGACGCTTCCGGGCGCGTGGGCTCGGAGACGCTGCGCTCCGACGGGCGCCTCTTCGAAACGACCTACGCGTACCGCGCCGACGGGTCGTCGCTGCGCCTCGAGGAGCGGGTCGACGGCGTCATCGTCCGCTCGGTCGAATACGAATCCGGCGGCCTCGCCTGGACCGAATCGCTCTTCGACCGCGGAATCCTCTTCGCCCGCCGCCGGTGGTCCGACGGCAAGCCGGTCAGCGAGGAGCTCTGGTCCGGCGGCGTCCTCGTGCGTGAACGGAGCCTGCCTTGAGGAGCCGGAGGGCCTGGATCGGCTTCGTGGCCGTGCGCTGGTTCCGGGCTCGGCGTTCAGGCGGCGGCTTCGCGGCGACGCTGCTCGCGGCGGCCGGCATCGCCACCGGCTGCGCGGCGCTCGTCGTCGTCCTCTCGGTGATGAACGGCTTCCAGCTCGGCTTCATCGAATCGATACTCGAGCTCGACAGCCACCATGTCAGGCTCGAGCTCGAATCGGGCGGCATCGGGGCTGCCTCGCGCGCCGCGGCCGCCCTCGGGAATTACCCCGGCATCCGCTCCGCGCTGCCCTTTTCCGAACGCGAGGCGGTCGCGCTCGGCCCCGGCTCCAGGTCGTACCCGCTCCGCGTCAAGGTCCTGCCGCCCGACGCCGTCGCCCTCGACCGCGCTCTGTCCGAAGGCATCGAGCTCCTCTCCGGCGCCCCCCCCGGCTCGCCCGGGCTCGCGGTCGGCGCCGAGCTTTCGCGACTGCTCGGCGTTTGGGTCGGCGACGAGGTCGAGCTGCTCGTGGTGGACGCGGACGTCGAGGAGGGAGTGAGCGCCCGCACCGTCAAGGCCGTCGTCAGCGGCGTGTTCCGCTCCGGGTACTACGAATTCGACGCGGGACTCGCCTTCTGCGACGAAGCGCTCGGCGACGCCCTCGGCGAAGGCAAACCCCTCGTCGGAATCAAGCTCGAAGACCGCTTCGACGCGCCGGCCGCCGCGGCCGAACTTGCCGGACTCGCCCTGCTCGACCGTTCCGCGGCCGTGGACTGGTCGGTCTACAACCGCTCCTTCTTCGGCGCGCTCAGGCTCGAGAAGGCGGTCATGATGCTGCTGGTGGGCCTCATCTTCCTGGTGGTGGGGGTGAGCATCTTCCACGCCATGCGCCGCGCGGTCTTCGAGCGCATGGAGGACATCGCCGTCCTCAAGGCTCTGGGCGGCGAGTCGGGCGACCTTCGCACCGTGTTCACGCTCGAGGGCCTCGCCACCGGGCTCGCGGGCGCGATCGCGGGCGCGGCCCTGGGCCTGGCGATCGCGGCCAACGTCAACGAGGCGCTGGGACTCGTCGAAGTCGCGGTCCGGGCCGTGCGCGCCCTGCCAGGAGCGGTCGAGCGGCTGCTCGGCGCGGCGGTCCCCGCCGTCGATTCCTCCTTCAAGATCTTCTCGCCCACGTCCTTCTACCTGGTCGACGTCCCGTCGCGTCCACTGCTGCCCGAAACCCTCTTCGTGGCCGCCATGGGCGCCGCCAGCGCCGCGGCCGCGGCCTGGCTCGCCGCGGCACGGGTACCCCGCTTCAAGCCTTCGGAGGTTCTTCGCGATGAATGATCCCTTGATCGAATGCGCCGGCCTCAGGCGGGTGTTCGCGAGCGAGGTCGAAACCCTCGAGATCCTCAAGGGAGTCGACCTGAGCGTCGCCGCGGGCGAGAGCGTCGCGGTGACCGGGGCTTCCGGTTCCGGGAAGAGCACCCTGCTTTCCATACTCGGCGGCCTCGACGCGCCGAGCGAGGGCACGGTCCGCGTCGGCCCCTGGCGGCTCGACCGGAGCCCGGAGTCCCGGCTCTCCGAGTACCGGGCGTCGTTCGTCGGCTTCGTGTTCCAGTTCCACTACCTCCTCAAGGATTTCACGGCCCTGGAGAACGTCATGCTGCCCGCCTTCATGCGCGGCGTCCCGAGGCGCGACGCCACGGAGAAGGCCCGCTCGGCCCTGGACGCGCTCGGGCTCGGCGCGCGGCTCGACCACTTTCCCGCCCAGCTTTCGGGCGGCGAACGGCAGCGCGCGGCGATAGCGCGGGCCTTGGTCAACGACCCGCCGCTCGTGCTCGCCGACGAGCCCACCGGCAACCTCGACCCGGCCAGCGCCCGCCAGGTCGAGGAACTCCTGTACGGAGCCTGCGCCGGACGCGGGGTGACGCTCGTCCTCGTGACTCATGACGGGGGCATCGCCGCGCGCGCCGACCGCCGCTTCGTGCTCGCGGACGGGGAACTCCTGCCGGCATGAAAGCCGCCCCGATCCTCTTCGTCGCCCTGCGGAACCTCCTCGGCAGGCGCGCCTCGGGCGGGCGCGATCTCGCCCGGAAGAGCCTGCGCGGCGCCGTGCTCTCGGTGGCCGCCAGCGTCGTGCCGCTCGTGGTCGTCCTGGTCGTCACCGACGGCATGATCTCAGGCATCACCGACCGTTACGTCGAGCTCGGCACCATGCATGCGCAGGTGGTGCCCCGCTACGGCGCGACGCATCCGGCCATCGACGAGGCGGCCGCGACGATACGCGCCCTCGAAGGCGTCCGCGGAGCCTGGCCGGAAATACAGGCCGTGGGCGTCGCCTTCGCCTCGGGCACCCGCTCCGGCTGCGCGATACGGGCCGTCGACCCGTCCTTCCTCGAGGACGCGGGCACGAAAGCCTATCTCGAGATCCTCGAAGGCGAGGCGGCCCTGGCCGGCCCGCTCGACGCCGTGGTGGGCTCGGTCCTCGCGGGGGAACTGGGCGTCGGCGTCGGCGACACGGTCAACCTGGCCACGGTGAGGAGGGGCGACGCCGGCTTCCTGCCCCGCGTCTCCGTCTTCCGCGTGCGCGCCGTCGTCTCCGCCGGCTACCGCGAGCTCGACGCGCGCTGGATCTTCATCCCGCTCGTCGCGGGCAGGCGGGTCCTTTCGCCCGAGACCTCGCGCTCGGTCATCGGCGTCAAATTCGCCGATCCCGACCGCGGCCTCGAACCCGGCGTCGAGGCGGTGCACGACGCCCTTTCAGGCGGCTGGTCGACCTACGGCTGGCCCGAGCTGGAGCGCAACCTCTACGAGTCGTTCCGCACGACCCGGGCCATCCTGCTGCTCATCGTGGGCCTCGTCGTGGCCGTGGCCGCGGCCAACGTCTCGAGCGCCCTCGTCACCCTGGTCACCGAGCGCTCCTCCGAGATCGCGGTCCTGAAGAGCCTCGGCGCCTCGAACCGCGACGTGTCCCGCGTCTTCGTCGCGGGCGGCGTGCTGGCGGGCGGGCTGGGCGCCTCGATGGGCCTCGCGCTCGGCCTCGCGGCCGCGGTCAACGTGAACGAGCTGCTGCGCGCCATCGAGCTGGGGCTCGGCTTCCTCAAGAAGCTCGCCCTGCCGGGTTCGGCCCCGGTTACCCTGCTCAACCCGGACTACTACCTGGAACGCATCCCCGTGGTCGTCGATCCGCTCGCCCTGACGGCCATCCTGGCAGCGGCCCTCGCGCTCTCCTACGTTGCGAGCCTGCTTCCCGCGGCGAAAGCCGCCCGGCTCTCTCCGCTCGAGATACTCCGCAAGCACTGAGGAGGCCCGCCGTCGCGACGCCGGGCCTTGGCGCTTTTCAGGAAACGCGTCCTGAGTGTATAGTGCTTCCGTCCCCGGCCGTCCCGACGCTCCATTCCGACGGAAAGTCGCGCCGGAGCGCAAGCGCCGGGGCTTTCCCCGGCGATCGGATCACCAGGAGGACATTCCATGGCACGCAACGATACCCCCACCACCCCCTCCGAGCGGGTGACCGATTCTGCGGAAAGGCTCAAGGCGCTCGAGGCCGCGCGCCTGCAGATCGAGAAGCAGTTCGGCTCCGGCTCGCTCATGAAGCTCGGCTCGCACGAGAACGCCCAGGGCATCGAGACCATCCCCACCGGCGCCATCCTCCTCGACGAGGCGCTCGGCGTGGGCGGCTATCCCCGCGGCCGCATCATCGAGATCTACGGGCCGGAATCCTCGGGCAAGACCACCCTGGCCCTCCACGCCATCGCGGAGGCGCAGAAGAAGGGCGGCATCGCCGCCTTCATCGACGCGGAGCACGCGCTCGATCCGGTCTACGCGAAGAACCTCGGAGTCAACATCGACGAGCTCTGGGTCAGCCAGCCGGACAACGGCGAGCAGGCCCTCGAGATCGCCGAGAGCCTCGTGCGCTCGGGCGCGGTCGACATCGTGGTGGTGGACTCGGTCGCCGCCCTGACCCCGCAGGCCGAGATCGAGGGCGACATGGGCGACGCGCACGTCGGCCTCCAGGCCCGCCTCATGAGCCAGGCGCTCCGGAAGCTCACCGCCACCATCGGCCGCTCCAAGACCATCCTCGTGTTCATCAACCAGATCCGCATGAAGATCGGCGTCATGTTCGGCAATCCCGAGACCACCACGGGCGGCAACGCCCTCAAGTTCTACGCCTCGGTCCGCCTCGAGGTCCGCAAGATCGAGACCATCGAGAAAAATTCCGAAGAGGCCATCGGCAACAAGGTCCGCGTCAAGGTCGTCAAGAACAAGGTCGCGCCGCCCTTCCGCAAGGTCGAGCTCGAGATCATGTTCGGCAAGGGCATCTCCGCGACGGCCGCCCTCATCGACGCCGCCGTCAAGTACGAGATCCTGGACAAGAAGGGCGCCTGGTACACCTACGGCGACGAGAAGGTCGGCCAGGGCCGCGAGAACGCCAAGGCCTACCTCGAGGACAATCCCGCGACCGCGGCCGAGATCGAGCGCCGCGTCCGCGAGAAGATGTTCCCCGGCAAGAACGAGGAGCACGGCGGCGCCGCCCCCGCCCCCGCGCCCGCCGCCACCGCCGCCGGCAAGGCCGCCGCCGCCGCGTCGAAACCGGCCGTCAGGATCGCCGAGGCCGTCGCCGAGACCCCGGAAGAGCCGGCCCGGAAACCCCAGGCCAAGTCGGCGAAAGCCGCCGACGACATCGACGAGGACAGCCTCTTCTGATCGCCGCGACGACGACCCGGGTTTATATCGGCCTCGGCTCCAACTCGGGCGATTCGGAGCTTCTGCTCCGCTCGGCCTGCGCCGGCCTCGCGGAGTTCCTGCAGGGACTCCGCGTCTCGTCGGCGTGGCGGAGCGCGCCGCGCTACGTGCTCGACCAGCCTGATTTCCTCAATGCGGTCGCCGCGGGCGAGTGCGTCCTCGAGCCGCTCGAGTTGCTCCGCCGCTGCAACGCCCTCGAGGCCGCGCTCGGCCGCGACCGCGCCCGCGAACGAGCCAAGGGCCCGCGGACGCTCGACCTCGACATCCTCCTCTATGGAGGGGAACTCATCGACCTGCCCGACTTGAAGGTGCCACATCCGGGGATGACGGAACGGGCCTTCGTGCTCAGGCCGCTGATCGAGCTCGAGCCGGACCTGGCCGACCCGCGTACGGGCCGCCCGTTCGCTGACTTCCTCCCCTCGGTGGAAACGCAGGGTATTTACCCTGCGGGCCTCGCCGCTCTATACTGAGCGGCCTATGCCGGACGAACAGGACAGCGGGGAAAGCCGGAGCGGGGGAGAGGGCAGGCGCTTCCTCCTCCGCGATTTCGAGGGTCCCCTCGACCTTCTCCTCTTCCTCATCAAGAAGAACGAGGTCTCCATCTACGACATCCCCGTCGCCTCCATCACCGAGCAGTACCTGGCGGTGCTGGACTCCGGCGAGGTGGACCTCGAGGACCTCACCGAGTTCTATTCGCTGGCCGCGACGCTGCTCTACATCAAGTCGCGCATGCTGCTGCCCGTCGAGGTGGACCTCGGCGAGGAGATCGACGACCCGCGGCGCGACCTCGTCGAGAAGCTGATCGAGTACCAGAAGTACAAAAAGCTCTCCGAGCTCATGGAGGAGAAGGAGCTCGAGGCCGAATGGTCGCTCGAGCGGAAGAAGATCCAGCGCGTCCTCCCCTTCGGCGACGAGGAGGAGCTTTGGGACCGCATCGACGTCTGGGACCTCCTGACCTCGTTCTCGGGCCTCATCGGCAACCTTTCGAGCGAGCGCATCATCGACCTCTACGAGGAAGTCTCCATCAACGAGAAGATCACCCTCATCAACGAGCTCCTCGAGACGAAGGATTCCTTCGAATTCACCGAGCTCCTGACGCGCGCGCATTCGACGATGGACATAGTCTGCGCCTTCCTGGCCATCCTCGAGGCGGTCAAATTCCGCCTCATCTCCATATACCAGCATCGCCTTTTCGGCGACATACGGATACGCAAGCATGAACGACGAAGCGCAGCCTGAGGAAGCCGGGGCGGAAGACCCCGACCTCGACGGAACCGGAGCAGCCTCGCCCTCGGGCGAACCGGGCGACCTTTCCCGCGAAGCGGCCATCATCGAGACCGTCCTGTTCCTGGAGACCGAGCCGCTCGACCTCGCGGCCCTCTCCCGGGCCAGCGGGCTCGGCAAGGACGTCGTGGAGCGCGCCCTGGAGCTGCTCCGCGACGAGCTTTCCGGGCCTACCCACGGCCTCGAGCCGGTTCAGCTGGGGGGAGGCTGGACCCTCGCGCCGAAGAAGGAGCTCTGGGCCTCGCTCCGCGAGCGTTACGGCCGCAAGAGCGAGCAGAAGCTCTCGAAAGCCGCGCTCGAGACCCTGTCCATCATCGCCTACAGCCAGCCCATCACCCGCGCCGAGATCGAGGCCATCCGCGGCGTCTCGGCGGACAACATGATGCGGCTCCTCATGGACCGGAACCTGGTCCAGGAGGTCGGCAAGAAGGACGCGCCCGGCAAGCCAGTCCAATACGGCACCACCCGGGACTTCCTCAAATTCTTCCGCCTCAACTCGATCTCCGAGCTCCCCCGCCTCGACGACGTGGAGCGCGAGCGTTTCGCGCTCGAGGAAGGCGAGGAGTGAGCGGGACGGGGGAGGGGAACGAGTCCCTTCCAAAGGGCGAGCGCCTCCAGGCCCGTCTCGCGCACGCCGGCGTCGCGAGCCGCCGCGCCTCGGAGCTCGTCATCCTCGCGGGCCGGGTCAGGGTCAACGGCGAGACGGTCACCGAGCTCGGCACCCGCGTCCATCCCGAAGACCTCGTCGAACTCGACGGAAAACCGCTCGGAGGGCCCGAGCGGATCAGGCGCATCGCCCTCCACAAGCCCGCCGGCCACGTCTGCACCATGTCCGACCCCGAGGGACGCCCCACGGCAGCCTCCCTCCTGGCGGGGGTGGTGTCGGAACGCGTCTACAACGTCGGACGCCTCGACGCCTGGTCGTCCGGACTCATCATCTTCACCAACGACGGCGAGCTGGCGCGCGTCGCCGGGCACCCTTCCGGCGGCGTCGAGAAAGAGTACGTCGTGGACACCGACCTTCCGTTGCCCGAGGGTTTCGCGGAAGCCTTCACGCGGGGCATCTCCGAGGGCGGCGAGCTCCTCAAGGCCGAGCGGGTGCTCCTCGAGGGGCCGAAGCGCGCGCGGGTGGTCCTCGTCGAAGGCCGCAACCGCGAGATCCGCCGGGCCCTCTCGACCTTCTCGCTCCGCGCCCTGTCGCTGGTCCGGGTCCGCATCGGCCCGGTCGCGCTCGGAACCCTCGCGCCGGGAGCCTTTCGCGAGCTCGATCCGGCCGAAACAGACGCCTTGCTCCATCCGAATCCACGCACATCCGATTGAGGTAGCTCCATGGTAATAGCAATCGACGGACCCGCCGGGTCCGGAAAAAGCACGATCGCCCGGCTCGTCGCGGAACGGAGATCCTTCCTCTACGTGAATTCCGGCAGCCTGTACCGCGCGGCGGCCTTCGAGGCGGTCGAGGCCGGCCTGGACGCTGGCGACACCGCCGCTCTGGCGGAGCTCGCGGCGCGCCTCGAGCTCGAGTACCGCGGCGACGGCTCCGTCCTGTCGGGAGGGCGCGATCTCACGTCCTTCCTCCGCGGCGACGCGGTCGAGGCGGTCGTCGCCCAGGTCTCCGCGGTTCCCGAGATCAGGGCACGGGTCAACGCGGTAGTCCGCTCGGTCGCCGCCAGCCGGGACGTCGTGGTGGAGGGCCGCGACATGTCCACCGTGGTCTTCCCGGACGCCGATTTCAAGTTCTACCTGGACGCCTCGGCCGATTCGAGGGCCCGGAGGCGGCTGGGGCAGGGCACCTCGGGTCTCGGTCTCGAGGAAATCCGGGCCAATATCGAGATGCGCGACGCCATCGACAAGGCGAAAGCGAGCGGGGCGCTCCGCATTTCGCCCGACGCCGCTTATTTGGACACCTCCGGCTTGACCATAGAGGCCGTTTATGAAATAGTGAACAGGAAAATTTCACCGCAAGGGAATCCTATGGGCGATAAGGAAGTGGGCATGGGTGCGCAGAATCCCTCCAAGACGAGCATCCAGACACAGTTGCAGGAAGAGTATCTCAAGTCGATGAACCACCTCGAGGAGGGCGAGCTCGTCGACGGCGTGGTGATCCAGGTCACCTCGGACTACGTCTTCATCGACGTCGGCGCGAAGAGCGAAGGAAAGATCCCGCTCGTCGAGTTCGATACGGCTCCGAAGGTCGGCGACACGGTTCCCGTGGTCCTGATCAAGAAGGAGACCTATTCGGGCGAAGTCGTCGTCTCCAAGAAGAAGGCCGACGAGAAGATCTACTGGCGGAACCTCGCCAACGCGTTCAAGGACGGCACCACCGTCGAAGGCGTGATCGAGAAGGAGATCAAGGGCGGCTTCGAGGTCAACCTCGGCCACGGGCTCCGCGCCTTCCTTCCCGTCTCCAAGGCCGACAGCCAGCGCGTCGAGAAGGGCGACTACCTCATCGGCGTCAAGAGCCTCTTCTATGTCGAGCGGATCTACTCCGAGAAGCGCGTCAACATCGTGCTCAACCGCCGCAAGTGGCTCGAGGAAGAGACCGAGCGCAAGCGCGAGGAATTTTTCAAGACCGTCCAGATCGGCGACGACGTCAAGGGCGAGGTCAAGAGCTTCACGAGCTTCGGAGCCTTCATCGACCTGGGCGGCTTCGACGGCCTCCTCCATATCAACGACATGAGCTGGGGCCATGTCACCCGGCCCAAGGACTTCGTCAAGAAGGGCCAGGAGATCGACCTCAAGGTCATCCGCCTCGATCCCGAGGAGAAGCGGATCAACCTCTCGCTCAAGCATTTCTCCAACGACCCCTGGCTCACCTTCGAGGAGCGCTACCACGTCGGCGACGTCGTGGACGGAAAGGTCACCAAGCTGACCGACTACG
>JAKLEE010000340.1 GCA_022703215.1 Spirochaetota bacterium
GATCGCCGCCTTTATCCCGGATCACCGCTACCTGGGCGGCTGGGTGCGGCTGCAGGCGGTGACGCTGTTCGCCCTGTACGTAACCGGCATCGTGGCGGCGGTCGTCGTCGCCCTGCTTCCGACCACAGTCTACGGCATCGTCCTCTACGGCATGCCCGCCCTGCTCGTCGTGCTGGCCAGCGTGGCGAGCTCGGTCCTCTCCGAATGGGGCTTCCGCGCCCTCATCCGCAAGCCCGTATCTATCGGCGACCTTTCCGCGGTTGTCACGGGCCTGCTCCTGGCCCTGGTCATACCCGCCTCCACCCCGCTCTGGATGGTCGCGCTCGGCGCGGTCTTCGCCATCGTGGTGGTCAAGGAGTTCTTCGGCGGGCTGGGCGCCAACCCCTTCAACCCGGCCCTGGCCGGCCGCGCCATGCTGCTGATGAGCTTTCCCGCGGCCCTGACCGCCTGGACCGTCCCCTTCGCCGCGGACGCCGTCGCGACCGCCACCCCGCTCGGCGTCTACAAGACCGCCGAACAGGCCCTGGCCCAGTCCGGCTCAAGCGCCGCCGAGGCCGCCTCGGGCGCCATGGCCCAGCTCCTGGACACGGTCGGCGCGGGCGACATGGGCAGCCTCTATTGGACCATGTTCCTCGGCAACCGCTCCGGCTCGCTCGGCGAGAGCTCCATCCTGCTCATCCTGGTCGGCGCGGCCCTGCTCCTGGCGCTCGGGGTCATCCAGTGGATCATCCCCGTCGCCATGATCGGCTCGGTCTTCCTCGGCTCGTGGGCGCTCGGCCTCGACCCCGTGCTGGCCGTGCTCTCCGGCGGCGTGGTCCTCGGCGCCTTCTTCATGGCCACCGACTACTCGAGCTCGCCCATGACCCCGAAGGGCAAGGCCATTTTCGGCGTCGGCGCGGGCCTCCTGACGGTGCTGATCCGCCGCTTCGGCGCCTTCCCCGAGGGCGTCACCTACGGCATCCTGCTCATGAACGCGATCACCCCCTTCCTCGACAAGCTCCGGGTGAAGAAGTTCGGCTTCGTGCCGCCGGCGAAACCCGCCAAGGAGGCCGCGAAGTGAAGGCCACCCTCAAGGAATCCGCGGGCCTCGGCCTGACCCTGGCCCTCTTCGCCGCCGGCGCCTGCGTGGCGCTCGCGGCGGTCTACTCGATCACCGCCCCGACCATCAACGGCCTCGAGAAGAAGCAGACCGAGCAGTCGCTCGCCGAGCTCTTCCCCCAGGCGACGAGCTTCCAGCTCATGCCCGAAACCCTCGTCTCGGCCGATCCCGCCGTGCGCTTCACCGAGAGCTACGTCGCGGTCACCGGCCCCGGCGAGCGCGTCGGCATCGCCATCAAGGCCTTCGGGCCGAGCTACGGCGGCGACGCCTCGATCCTGGTCGGCGTGAACGCGGGCAACGGCATCGCGGGCATCAAGATCCTGACCCTCAAGGACACCCCCGGCCTCGGCGCCAACGCCACGAGCCCCAACTATTTCGTGGACCGCTCGTCCGGCACCACCTGGCCGATGCAGTTCAAGGGCAAGAGCCTGTCCGACGCCTTCGAGGTCAAGAACGACATCGTCGCCATCACCGCCTCGACCATCACCAGCAAGGCCCTGACGCGCATCGTGAAGGCCGCGGGCGACGCGGGCTACGCCCGCCTCAAGGCCTTCGCCGAGGAGGGCAAGTAATGAAGCGCCTCTGGAACATCTTCTCGCGGGGCATCATCGTCGAGAACCCGCTGCTCATGCTCATGATCGGCCTCTGCTCCGCGCTCGCGGTCACCACGAGCGTGCAGAACGGCATCGGCATGGGCGCCGCCATGACCTTCGTCATCTTCTTCGCGGAAGTCGTCATCTCGATGTTCCGCAAGCTCATCCCGAACTCCGCGCGCATCCCGATCTTCATCATCGTCATCGCGGCGTTCACCACCATGGTCGACCTCGTCATGAAGGCCTACACGCCCGAGCTTTCGCAGGCCATGGGCGTGTTCATCCCCCTCATCGTGGTCAACTGCATCATCATGGGCCGCGTGGAGGCCTTCGCGTCGAAGGAGAAACCCCTCGACGCCGGCGTCGACGCGCTCGGCATGGGCGTCGGCTACACCTGGGTGCTGGTCGGCATCAGCGCCTTCCGCGAGCTGCTCGGCAACGGCACCCTGGCCGGCATCCAGATCATGCCCGACACCTACGTGAACATACTGTTCTTCACGCTGCCGCCCGGCGGCTTCCTGGTCTTCGGCCTCTTCATCTCGCTCAACTTCTGGCTGAAGAAGGTCTTCCCCGCGGCCGCGGACGCGGCGAAGGAGGCGGCATGAACCTCGTCAAGATCTTCCTCCAGGCCGCGATCGTCGACAACGCCATCCTGATGCGCTTCCTGGCGCTCTGCGCCTTCATCGG
>JAKLEE010000341.1 GCA_022703215.1 Spirochaetota bacterium
GCCCGCACCGAGGCCCTCAACGACAGCCTCGGAGCGAAGGTCGAGGAGCGCACCCGCGAGCTGGCCGAGGCGGCCGACGCGCAGAAGGCCCTCACCGCCGAAGTGGAAAAATCCAACCGCGAGCTGGTGGCCGCCAGCGAGGCTTCCGCGCGCGACATGGCCATGGCCGTGGCGGTGCAGCGCGGCTTCCTGCCGGTCTACCCGCCCATCGAATCCGAGTGGGACCTGGCCGTGGAGTACCGGCCCGTGTCGGGCGTCTCCGGCGACTTCTACGACTTCTACGTCGAGAACGGCCGCTTCGAGGGCCTTGCCATCGGCGACGTGTCGGGGCACGGCATCGCGTCGGGCCTGATTTCCGTGCTTTCCCGCTCGGTATTCGAGCGCCGCTTCCACGAGAGCCGCGGGGAGGCGCTTTCGGTCTTCCTCGAGCGCGCCAACGAGGAGCTCCAGGAGGAGCTCGCGGCCGTCGACAACTACCTGACCTGCCTGGTGGTCCGTCCCGTCGGCGAACGGCTCGAGTACGTCAACGCGGCGCACACCGAGCCGATCTTCCGGCGCGCGGGCTCGCGCACCGCCTCCGTGCTGGCGCCCAAGGGCGCCGACGACTACAAGGGCCCGCCGCTCGGGCTGGAGGACATCGCCTCCACCGCGCGCCAGCTCTCCTTCCGCATGGGACCGGGCGACATCCTCCTCGTCTACACGGACGGCCTCGTCGAAGGCAAGAACGCGCGCGGCGAGCTCTACGGCATGGAGCGCCTGCTCGCGAGCGTCGGGCGCGCCCCCGAGCGGAAGATCTCCGCGCGGGCCGTGCTCGAGGGCGTCATGGCCGATTTCGACGCGTGGACCGACCCGTCGAAGGTGGCCGACGACCTGACCGCCATCGTGCTGGTGAGAAAGTAGTCGACGCTTCCTCCGCACGTGGTCGCGCGGCCCCGGTCGGCCGAGCGGGCTCTCCGCCCTTGCCCCGTCCGCCCGCTCCGGATTAGCATCGAGCCATGCGCATCGTCATCGCCAACGACCACGGGGCGGTAGCCCTCAAGCACGAGCTCGTCGACTTCCTCCGCTCCGCCGGCCACGAGGTGGCGAACCTCGGCGTCGACACGGAGGACCGCGTCGATTATCCGGACAAGGCCCGCGAGGCCTGCCTCGAATTCCTCAAAGGCGGCTACGATTTCGGCATCGTGCTTTGCGGCACGGGCATCGGAATTTCCATCGCCGCCAACAAGATCGACGGCATCCGCTGCGCCCTGGTGCATGACGCCTTCACCGCGCGCCTCGCGCGCGAGCACAACGACGCGAACTTCCTCGCGCTGGGCGGCCGCGTCACGTACGCGGAAAAGCCCGCCGACATACTCGCCGCCTTCATGGCCGCGAGATACGAAGGCGGAAGGCACGCGGACAGGCTCGTGAAGATCGCGAAGCTGGAGATGACTTCCGGGAGCTGAGACGCGCCGGCGGAGTCCGGGCGCTTCAAGCGCCGGCGATAAGCGCCGCCGCCGACTTGCCCGCGACGAAGCCCGTCGAAAAGGCCGCCTGCAGGTTGTAGCCGCCTGAGTCGCCGTCGAGGTCGAGGAGTTCGCCGGCGAAGAAGAGGCCGGGCGCGAGGCGCGACTCCAGGGTCTTCGGCGACACCTCGGCGAGCGCGACGCCGCCCGCGGTGGCCATGGCCTCGTCCCAGGGGGCGAGGGCTTCCACCTCGAAGGGGCAGGCGCACACGAGGCGTACCAGGGCTTCGCGGTGCTCGCGGCGGAAGGTAGCGCCGGTGACCCAGGGTTCGGCGCCGGCCATCTCCACGAGGCCTTCCGCGAGGCGCTTCGGGACGCCGCACAGCGCCACGGCGTTCTTGACGTAGGCGGTCGGAGCGCGCGAAAGCTCGGCGGAAAGGCGTTCGCGGAACTCATCGGGGCCGAGGCCGGCGAGCTCGAGCTCCACCGTGTCGCCCGGGACGATGCCGCGCGAGGCGTCGAGGATGCCGGGGCCGGAAAGCCCCTCGTGCGTCAGGAGCACGTCGCCCGAGGACTCCGCGATTTTCCTGCCGCCGCGGCGTACGGAAAATCGCGCCCTGGGGAACGAGAGCCCCGCGAAATCGGCGAAGCGGTAGTCCTTCACGCGGAGCGCCGCGAGCGCCGGGCGCGGCTCGACTAGCCGGTGGCCGAGCGCGGCCGCGAGCTCGTAGCCGTCGCCCTCGGAGCCGAGCTTCGGGTAGGAGCGCCCTCCCGTGGCCAGCACGAGAGAGCGTGCGCGGAGCGGTTCCGGGCTTCCGCAGGCGGCGACCTTGAACATGTCCCCGTCCCGCGCGACCGAGGCGACGCGGGCGCCCGGGATGATTTCCACGCCGAGCGCGAGCGCTTCCGCCTCGAGGACGCGGAGCACGTCGAG
>JAKLEE010000342.1 GCA_022703215.1 Spirochaetota bacterium
TCCCCTCGTGGACGAGCGAAAGTTCCTCGGCGCCGGAAGCGAGGAAGGCGGCCAGGTCGACGTCGCGGAGCTCGGGGCGGTCCTCGCCCGACTCGAGGGTGGAGAGGAGGAAGATGCCGTCGATCATGCGTTCGAGGCGCCCGGCCTGTTCGCGGAGCACCGATAGGTAGCGTTCGCGCTTTTCCGGCGTGGCGGCGGTGCCGTCGGAGAGCCCTTCGATGTAGCCGCGGATGGCGGTGAGCGGCGTGCGGACGTCGTGGCTGAGGTTCGCGATCAGTTCGCGGCGCGAGCGTTCGTCGGCCCGTTCGCGTTCGATCGATGCCTGCAGCTTGGTCCGCATGCCGTCGAAGGCCAGGAACACGGGCTCGAGCTCGCGCACCCGGGGAAGTTCCACCGGCCTTGCGAGGTCGCCGGAGCCGAGGCGGTGCGCGGCGGATTCGAGCGTGCGCAGGGGTTTTATGAGCCGGAAGATGGCGAAGAGCCCGGCGCCGCCGTTCAGCGCCAGCAGCGCGATGATCAGGTAGAAGCCGAGCAGGCGGCTGAAAGTGGCGGTCTTGGGGTAGAAGGTCGGCCGGGGCGGGCGGGGCTCGGGCGAGCGGATGAGGAATACCGAGGCTTCGCGGCCGTCCTGGGTGCGGAAATCGGTCTGGTCGACCACCCAGGGGTCCTCGGACTCGGGCGGCGGCGGCGGCGCGTCCGGATCGGTGTGAGATCCGTAGGCCGGTAGCGATTCGAGGAATTTCGCCCCCACCGCCCCGACTACGCGCAAGGGTTCCCCCTGGACACGCACCACGAGGGCGAGGCTGTCCTCGGGACGCACCAGGCTGCGCAGGTACTCCGAATCGCGCAGCTTGGCGACGTCCTCGACGATGGCCAGGTTGACGCGGCGCGAGACGCTCTCGGAACTGCGGAATACCCGCACGTAAGGCAGGGCGGGCTTGAGCAGGCGCGTCAGCGCGTTCGTATCCCCTCGATAATAATCGGAAACCGCCGACTCGAAGGCCACGACCGCCGCTATCGGCAGCAGGATGGTGAACGCCGTGGCGATCGCCGCGGTCCGGACTATGGAACGTCGCCTGGCCATGCGCTTACTCGTAGCTCAGGGCGACCACGGGGTCAAGCCGGGCGGCGCGGGCGGCCGGGTAGAGGCCGAAGAAGATGCCCGTCGCGGCGCTGAAGACCACCGCGACCGCCATGGAGCTCGGCGCGAGGATGAAATCCCAGCCGAGGAAGCCCGAGGCGACCTTGCTGACGGCCATGCCGAGCGCGAGGCCGATAAAACCGCCCGCCAACGTGATGTAGATGGCCTCCACCAGGAACTGCACGCGGATGGCAGCCGGCGTGGCGCCGAGGGCCTTCCGGATGCCGATCTCGCGGGTTCGCTCGGTCACCGACACCAGCATGATGTTCATGATGCCGATTCCGCCGACCACGAGGCTGATGGCGGCGATGCCCGCGAGGAAGCCGGAAAGCGTGTCGGTGACGCCGGACATGGTCTCGGCGATGGTGGACGGCGACTGGACGCGAACTGCGTTGTCCGTGCCGGTTTCCGCGTCGAACCAGGCTTGGAGCCCGGCCGCGGTTTCGACCACGTCGCGCGCGTCCGGATCGGCCCACAAAACAAAGGATTCGGGACGAGCGGGCTTGGCGATGCGCACCAGGAAGCTCGAGCGCGGCATGAAAGCGCCTGAGTCGAAGCTGAAGCCGAAGGTGTCGCTGCGGGTTTCCAGCACCCCGATGACCCGGAGTTGCTTCGGCGACGAGCCGAGCACGCGGACAGCGGAACCCACGGCGCCGCCGTCCGGGAAGAGCGTCTCCGCCAGCTCGGATCCGAGCACGACCACCGCCGAGCGGTCCAGCATGTCGGCCTCGGTGACGAAGCGTCCTTCCTTCACCTCGAGCGAGAAGATGTCGAGGTAGGCGGGCGTCGCGCTCGTGATCTGCTCGGAGGCGGACTCGGCGCCGGCCTTGAGCTGGGCGCTCGCGCGGTTGACCGCGGCGGCCGCCTTGATGCCCTCGAAGCGGGCCAGTTCCTCGACCAGATCGTCGGTGAAAAGGCGCTCGACTGCAGCGCCGGGGCGACGGCCCACGTTGACCGTGATGGTCTCGAGGCCCGCCTGCGCGATCTGGCTGGTGATGGATGCGCGCGCGCTCTCGCCGAGCGCGGTGATGGCGACCACGGAGCCGACCCCGATGACGATGCCGATCATGGACAGGAAGGTGCGGAGCTTGTTGCCCCAAAGGCTCCGCATGGCGGAGCGCATGTGCTCGAGTATCATGCCACCTCCTCGATGAGTCCGTCGCGGATGCGCACGGTGCGGTGGCAGCGGGCGGCCACGTCGGGGTCGTGGGTGACGACGATGATGGTGGTGCC
>JAKLEE010000343.1 GCA_022703215.1 Spirochaetota bacterium
CGCCGCCTTCCTGGGCGGCCGGCCGGCGCGCTACTGGCTGGCGCCGGAGTCCGGCGCGGCCATCTTCAAAGCTTTCAAGGTCTACGCCCGGCCGCATACGGTCCTCGTAGGGAGGGACGGCTTAGTGGCCGAAAGCCCCGGGCCCGGCGCGCTCTCCGAAGGGCATGTGCGCGGCCTGCTCAGCGGGCGGCCGCAGCCGGCCGCTCCCGGCGCGTCCGGGCCGGCCGGCCCGGCGGCGCGGCGCCGGCCGGAGACGAGCCCGGCTCCGCGCGGATCGGCCATGGCGAGGTTCTCTCCCGGCTCAGGTCGGAGCTCGCCTGCCGCGGCGTGGCCGAGCGGCGGAGGATCGGCTTCGAGTTCTAGGAGGCTCCGCGAGGGCCGGGAGGGAAGGGCCATGGGAGGATGCGTGAAGCATGAAGCGCCGCGGCGGGCCGAGGCGTCTGCCGGGTTCCTTGGCCGGCTGCTGCGCGCCGCGGGACCGCGCGGCCTCGGGCGGTCTCGGCGCGACTTCCCAGCGGCCGCCAAAACGCGGGCGGCGCAGGAATTCTGGCTCGAGGCGGAGCGCCGCGAGCGAGAAGCTTGCTTCCGCGCCTTCGCCGGCCTTGATCCCCCGGGCTTGGCGGGCGGAGGCGGCTTCGCGCGCAGGATCGAGTCGGCCGAGGCTCGGCTCGAGGCGCGCGCGGTCGTCCCGGGGAAGGCCTGCGAGGCCGTCTCGCTGGTCGAGCCCCTGGAGGAGGGGCGGCGCTGGGCCTTCCTGGTCCTGGACTCGGGCGGAGGCGGCGCGGGCCCGTTTGTCGTCCAGGCCGCGACGACGCTCTTCCTCGACCGCGCGCGGAGCGCGAAGGAGGAAGGGGCGGCCTTCGACGCGGAAGGCTTCCTCGCGTCCCTGGAGGCCTTCCTGGCCCGCGGACGGGAGGCCGCGGCCCTCGCGACGGGCATGGCCGGCAGCTACGAGGCGGCGAGCGGGCGGCTGTCCCTCCTTCCCTTCGGGCTCGACCGCCTCGCGCTCTCCTGGGGCGGGGGCAAGGCGCAGGCCCTCGAGCTACCCGCCTCGATGCCGGCGAACGCCTACCCCGGCGCGGCGCCGCCCTTCGGACCCGAGCGCCGACGCTTCGAGCTCCGACTGGAGCCGGGGGACTCGGTCCTGGCCTACGCGGGAGAGTCCACCCGCTGGCGGAAGGATGCCGCCAGGCTCCTGGCAGCGATCATCCATGGAGGGGAAGTCTGGTTGCCGGCGGACGGAGCGCGGTCGCTGTGTCTCTTCTTCGATCCGCGGAGGACGGCCGGCGCCCCGCCGGCCCTTCTGGCCGCCGCGGCCCTGTCGCTGCCCTGCCTCCTCGACGCCGACTGGATCGAGGAACCGGCGGGCCGCGACGCCGGCCGCCGCCTCAGGCTCGACCGCGAGCTCGCCGCGGCGATCGCCTCGATCGCCCCCTCCTTCCGGGGCGCGGCCGGGATCCGCGGATTGCGCGAGACGAGTCCTTTCCTGGAGTTCCGCGCGGAATCCATCCGGCCGCGCCGGATCGACTCAGCCCTGCTCTCGATCGAGAGGACGAAGAATCACGGCTGATGGCGCGCTTGCGCCGGGGAGGTGCCATGAAAGACGATGTGAACGATCCAGGCTTATTGGCCTCGAAGGGCGAAGCCGCGGACCGCGAGGCGGGCAAGGTCGATGAAAGCCCCGTCCTGATCCAGGCTGAGGATTCGGAGTCCGGCGTGACCGCCGAGTACGAGCACCTGGACTCGCGGTTCGGTCCAGGAGACTCTGGCTGGTCCTTCGTCAGGCAGCGTCTCTTCATCCTTCCCGACGGCAGGAAAGAGGACGCGGTCACGATACGGCTGGCCGACGGCTCGGTGCGCGAGATCCGCTTCGACATCACCGCCTTTTTCGGGAAGTAGGCGGACTGAGGCTTCGAAGGCGCTCGTCGAGGCGCCGTACGGGGATGGCGTTTGCTGGGCGGCTCCGTGCCCCATCGCGGAGCCGTGCACGCCGCCGGCCGCAGGGCAATGAAAAGGCCCGCCGAGCGGCGGGCCTTTCCTTTCTCCGTGGGCGCGGCGCGCCCGGCCGGGGCCGCGGTCGCCCGCGTCCCTGGGCCGGGCTCGTGGCCTAGCGGTTCTCCGCGACGACGGCCTTGTAGGCCTTGGTGTCGGAGAAGAGCTCGTCCTTGAGGGGGTTGAGCTTGAGCCGGCGGATCTTGGCGAACTGCCAGGCCGCGAGGGCGGCGTTCGCGAGGAGGGCGACGAGGCTCACGGCGAAGAAGGCCTTCGGATCGTGGGTCGTGGGCACGGGGGCGATCCGGTCCGCGAAGGAGGGGATCGTCATGATGAACATGGCCCAGAGGGCCAGGGTCTGGGCGCGGTGCTGGAGCC
>JAKLEE010000344.1 GCA_022703215.1 Spirochaetota bacterium
GCGGGCCTGCTCGAGCCGACCGAAGGCAGGGTGCTTGTCGGGGACGAGGACGCGATCGACCGTCGCGGCCGCGCGCTCGGCGCTTCGAAGGTTGGCTACGTCTTCCAGAGCGCCGAGGCCCAGGTGCTCGGCGACACGGCCCTCGACGACGCGCGCCTGGGTCCGGCCAACCAGGGGCTTCCGTGGCCGGAGGTAGAGGCTCGTGCCCGCGCCGCGCTCGCGCGTTGCGGCCTCGGCGGCCGCGAGGACGATCTGGCCTGGTCGTTTTCGGGGGGCGAGGCGCGGAGGCTCGCCATCGCGTCGGTGCTGGCCATGGAACCCTCGATCCTGGTGCTGGACGAGCCCTTCGCGAACCTGGACAAGGCGGGCGTCGTGCAGGTCGTCCGGGTCGTCCGGGAACTGCTCGCCGGAGGAAGCACGGTCGTGCTTTTGACCCATGAGCTCGAGAAGGTGCTCGCGCTCGCATCCCGGCTTGTCGTGCTGGTCGGCGGCTCGGTCGCCTTCGACGGGACGCCGGCTGAGGGTCTCGCGGCCGGGCTCGGACGCTGGGGACTCGCGGATCCGCTTGCGGCACCCCGTCGACTCGAGGATCTCGCGTGGCTGGATTGAGACAGGGTGCGCGATCCGAGCCCGTCACGGGGGAGTTCGCCCTCGTCGCCATGGCCATTTTCGGGGCCGGTTCAGCGTCCACCGAAACCCCGCCGCTCCTCGCCGCAGCCGTGCTCGGCGGCCTGGCCTGGTTGTCAGCGCGACCCGCCGCCCGCGAAGCCCTCCGGGACCTCCGGTTCATCGTGGCGCTCGGCATCGTGCTCCTCGCGTTCCAGGCCCTCGCTTACGACGCGGGCATTCCGGCTTTCGACGGGGATGGCGCGGCTCAGGCGCTGCGTTCCCTGGCTCGGATAGCCGGCGGTTACGGCGCGGCCCGCGCGTTCTACGCGCGGCTCGGCATTGCCCGGATACGCGACGCACTCAGCCGCCTCGCCAGGCCTTTCGCGAAGCGGGGCCTTGATCCCGTCGAGCCCTTGGCGCTCGCCATAGGCTTCGTACCCGCAGTCATAGCCGCCTGGCGAGCCACCGAGGAGGCCGCGCGAGCCCGAGGCTACGGCCACCGGCTCCGCAGTGGCGCGGGGCGCACAGCCGGCCGGAGCCTGCGCATGCTATCGCTCACGGTCGCCGCCTTCCTCCGGAACATCCTGCTCCTCGCCCGCGATGTCGCCGAGGCCCGTGTTGCGAGGCGCGCGGGATCGGCACGTCGAAGCCTGCCTCCGTTCAGGGCCTCATGCGCCGATTACCTCCTTCTGTCGCTGTCCGCCGTACCGCTCGCGCTCTCCTTGTTATGATGAAACATACATCCGGCGATGCTTGGGGCCATGCTTGGCGTGCCGAGCGATGCTCTACGGCGCCGGCACGATGGCGAACATGACCGGCACCGGACGCAAGGCGTAACGGGGGAAGCCCCGGTCCGAAGGCTCGTTGACGATGCGGGGGATTCCGTCCTCTCCGCGGATGACGAGTACCGAGGAACCGCCTCCGTCGAGGTTGAGCGCGTCGACGCAACCCAGGTCGAGGAGGATGCGCGCGAGCTCTTCGAGGGTCGGGCCTGGACCGCGGACAAGGCTGCGGCCATCGACGACCACGAGGAACAGGAGGCCTTCCCGGTCGATTCCCGCGGCGGTACGCGGGTGGCGTTCGCCGCCCGGACCCGGTACGACCCGGCCGCCCGAGATAAGGGCGCCGAAACCGGAAACCGCCTGATGGACGCCGACGCCCGGTCCCGGTACCGGTCCTATGGAAAAGCTTCCTGCATCGTCGACCAGGAGGCTCGGAGCGCCGGCCGCCGCGAAGGAACGCGTCAGGCCGTCGCGGACAGCCGCGCCGTAGACGTCCACCGGCCTGCCTTTCGCGTAGGGGAAGAATGGTTCCATAGGACCGTCCGGACCGAGGAACGAGAATCCGTTCGCGTTGACGAGCACCAGTGCTTCCGACTCGAGCGCCGCGGCGAGGGGATCGAGAAGCACCGCTTCGGCCGGACCGGCTCCGTCCGGATCCGTGCCGACCAGCGCGGCCGCCCTCCAGGGAGCGGCCTTGGAAACCGCATCCGGCGCGATCCGGACGACGTGCAGGACCAGGCGCAGCGGGCGGCGGGCTTCGAGCGCCGTCCAGGAGACGCCGGCGGCGAGTTCCCGGGAAGCGACCGCTTCGAGCGGGAAGCCGCCGAGCGCCGGGGATTCCATCGCGGACCTGCCGCCCGCCGGCACGGAAGGACCACCCGCGCACGACAGCGCAAGGAGCGGAACGGCGAGCGCCGCGAAGCGCGCGCGCGGACTCGGAAGCATGGGATCCTCCAGGGAGGGCCGCGGCTTGG
>JAKLEE010000345.1 GCA_022703215.1 Spirochaetota bacterium
GTGTTGCCGCCGCCCGCCACCACGACGCGCTTCTCCGCGCCCGGGTCCAGGGCCGGCGCCTTGCCGAGCGCGGCCAGCTTGAGGAAGGAGAGCGCGTCCACCACGCTCACGCCCGTGCCCCCGAGCGGCAGCTCGCGGGCCTTTTCGGCGCCGACGGCCAGCACGACGGGCCCGATGCCCCTGGCGCGCAGGTCGGCGATGCCCGCGGGTTCCTCCCCGAAGCGGAACTCGACGCCGAGGGCGGCTATGCGCTTCACGTCGCGCTCGATGTCCTCGCGCGCGATGCGGAAGCCGGGTATCAGGTTGGCGACGGCGCCGCCGGGCGCCTCGTCGCGGTCGTAGACGATGGGCAGGATGCCCGCGGAGGCGAGGGCCTCGGCGCAGGCGAGTCCGCCGGGGCCGGCACCGACGATGCCGACGCGGGTGGTGGTGCGGAGCGGCACTTTCTCGCGGGAGGGCTCGTCGAGCCCGGCGCGGGCGGCCGCGCGCGCCACGGCGAGCTTCGAGGCGCGGATGGCCACGGGACCCTCGTAGTCGACGCGGGAGCAGGCGCTCTGGCAGACGTGGTCGCAGAGCACGCCCGTGATGACCGGCAGGGCATTGCGGTCCTTGACGATGTCGAAGGCTTCGGCGATCCGTCCGGCGCCGCCCGAGCGGATGTAGCCGGGGGCGTCCTGCCTGGCGGGACAGGCCTCGACGCAGGGCGCGACGAAGCAGTCGAAGCGGGGCAGGGTTTTCTTGATGCTCGCGCGGCCGCGCTTCCGGTCGCCGGAGTATTCCGGGTCGGCGAGCGCCGCCTCCGCGAGCGCGGCGAGCCGCTTGGCGTCGGGACGCGCCGGGGCGGCGGCGAGGGCGGACGCGGCCGCGCGCGCGATCTCGGTCAGGCGCTGGTAGCCGCCCGGCTTGAGGAGCTCGGTGGCCGTGGTGAGCGGGCCGAGACCCGCCTGTATGCAGGTGGCCGCGTTGAGGGCCGAAACGCCCGCGCTGAAGCTGAAGGGCGGCGGGGCGGGCAGGGCGCCCGAGAGCTCGGCGGCGAGGCGCGTCGTGATGGGGAAGAGGGGGCGCCCCGAAAGGTAGGCTTCCTGTCCCGGGAGCGGGGTGTTCGCGTTCTCGTGGGCCAGGGTGTTGGAGAGCTTGAGCCCGAAGCCGACGCCGGCCTCGTGCGCCGCCTTGCCGAGCGAGCCGATGAGCTCGAGGGCGCGGCCGAACTGCAGGTCCTTGCCGAAGGCTTCGCGGCTGATGACGATCTTGCCCCAGCGCGTGCGGTCGAGGATTTCGCGGACGCGGTCGTAGCCGAGCAGGGTGGGGTTGAGCTTGACCGCGAGCGGCAGCTTCTTGACCGAGATGAGGTGCCGGGCGATGGCCTCGATCTCCTCGGGCAGGCAACCGTGCATGGTGGAAAGGGCCGCCGAGTGCACGGGGCGCTCCGCCGGGTTCGCGCGCAGGGCTTTGACGGTTGCGACGGCGCGCGCGGCGGCCTCGGCGCCGAAGGCGAAGGCGAAGCCGGGCGCGGAAACCTCGCGCTCCGCGTCCTCGAGTTCGCGCTCCCACTCGGGGTCGAGCTCGGGGCGTTTCAGCTTCTCGATGAAACCGTCCACCCGTTCGCCCTTGACGCCCGCGAGGGTGTAGCCCACCGACAGGACGAAGGCGGTCGGATCCGGCTTGTCCATCGGCGCGCGCAGGGCTTCGAGCACGCGGATGGCCAGCCAGGCGCGGCGGTATTCGCCGCGGGCCTCGTCGAGCGAGAGCTCGGTGGACCACTCGGTGTTGCGTCCCTCGTCGAGGGCGTCGATGCAGGGCTTCTCGATCTCGAGGCGGTCCATCTCCTGGACGGTCTTGAGCTCGACGACGCGGGCGCCCGCGAGCCAGGAGGCCACGATGTTCGGGGCGATCTGGCTGTGCGGGCCGGCGGCCGGTCCCGCGGGCAGCGTGACGCGGGTCCCGAAGAAATCGAAGCCCGGGCTGGTCCGCGCGAGAAGGTCCGCGTCGCGGATCGTCTCCTCGGGGATACCGTAGATCGAGCGGACGGACCGCCACTCGCCGGCCATGCGGGAGAGCAGTTCGCTGATGGAAGTCGTGCGCATCACGGCGCTCATGGGCACCCCCGGGAAAGGAATCGGCCGAAGCCGGGTTCGAGCGCGACGCCGGGCGCCGCGTCGGAAATGGAGCCTTTGCGGGGCAGGGCCCCGGGCTTCCCTTCGTCGCGCGCCGCGTCGTACGCGAGGCGGCCGCGAAGGTAGACGGAACGGATGGAGCCTTCGAGCGCGAGGCCTTCGAAGGGCGTGTCGCGGCCCTTCGAGTAGAGGCGTTCGGCGCGCAGAATCGTGCTCCCCTTCGGGTCGAAGAGG